>JAGLUM010000166.1 GCA_023134755.1 Fidelibacterota bacterium
TGGTTGGTAATGTTAATGTACGCCGGATTGTAAGGCAGAAGCGTTTCGATAGCAGTGTTGATCAAATCGATCGTATGTCCTTTGAGCGGTGGAAGAAGTTCAAAGGTAAACAATGGTTTTTTTGCATTTGCAATGATGTCAGTTACTTTCATCGTCTTCATCCTTTGGTTTCATTATATCATATTCCTTTTCTGTTGCCTGAAATTTCCAACCCAGTGTCTTTTCCAAGGTTTCTGACGAGACTCCTTTTTCCTGTGCATAGTATTCTAATTGATCGTGTCCGATAGGCCCGAGAGAAAAGTAACGAATTCCTTCCCCGACAAAATAGTATCCGCAAATCGAAGCCGCGGGTTCCATCGCGAAATGATCGGTAAGCATAATGCCCGTTTGCTTCGTAGCGTTTAATACCGAGAATATCTTCTGTTTCTCGGCATGATCAGGGGCCGAAGGATAACCGGGAGCAGGGCGGATAGAAGGAATATCTCCATACCGCCACCATTCTTTGCTCATTCGTTCATGGAGATATTCACTCAACGCCTCGGCAAGCCGGTCCGCGAGCATGGTAACCAGCAGGGAGTGATAATCATCACCATTGCTTCTCAGCTCATCGGCAAGTACCGCAATTCCCATTCCGGCGGAAACCACGAAGAGACCCATGGTATCCCGGGGAACGGAATCTCCTTCCTGCACAAAATCAGCGAGGGACCAAGCCGTTTCTCCTTCAGCAACCTCTTGCTTGCGAAGGAAATGAAAAGTCTCAATCCTCTTGTTTCCTGAAGGATCAAAAAGAAAGACTTTTTCATGCTGGGAAAAGGCAGGAAATACGCCAACTACTGCCCGTAGCGATCCGTTAAACACCTTTCGAATTGAGGGATCCTCAAGCAGGGCTTTGGCATCCGTCTCAATTCGGGCGGCCTCCTCGGAAACCGGAGATACCTGCCAGGCCATAGCCAGCATACGCCAATTTATAATAGGAATCAAGTTTTCAAGGGTAATATCATTGACAACATGCACTCCGTGAAAAACAGGTGTCGGAGCCGGCAATGATTTTCGATACCGACCTTTACGGGCGGTTTCCAGCTCAAGAAGAGATATTTTTTGAGATCGGGTTTGATCAGCAAGTTCTTTGTATTTGCAGGTGGTTTCTTCAAGGAATGTATTACGGAGCGGTGAAACCAATTTAAGCGCAACAGAAACCGAATGGGAAGCGTCGCTGATATGAACTACCTTTCCCGGACAAAGCGGGGCCAATTTGACCACCGTATGTGTTTCCGAAGTGGTAGCACCGCCGATCAGAATAGGAACAGAGACATCCTTTTGTTCAAAAAGCCGGCAAATCGTCGCCATTTCCATAAGAGAGGGGGTAATCAATCCACTAAGTCCGACCATGTCGGCATGCTCCTCTATCGCGGTTTGAAGAATGGTTTCGGCAGGCACCATCACGCCCAGGTCGATCACCTTGAAATTATTGCAGCGCAGTACCAAAGAAACGATATTCTTTCCAATGTCGTGGACATCGCCTTTCACCGTTGCAAGTACCACAGTTCCTGCCGAATGTGACGCCACTGCAGTAGATTGTTCCAAGCGGGGTTTGAGAATATCTACGGCTTTTTTCATCATGCGGGCGCTTCGGACTACCTGCGGGAGAAACAGTTTTCCTTCACCGAATAATACCCCTACCCGGGACATTCCCGCCATAAGGGGACCTTCAATGAGATCAACGGCTTCTTCTTCACCAGCCTCTTCGAGATCCAGGGCAAGCCAGGTGTCATCACCGCGAATAACCGCCTCAGAAAGTCGGTCGGCGACCTCCATGGCTCGCCATGAATCAATCAGATCCGATTTTGCAGAGTTGGTATCTTTGGCATTAAGTGAATCTGAAAGTGCGAGTTCGATTAACGCATTCCGGGCGGCAGGACCATCTCCCCGCTCCAAAAGCAATGCTTCCTTTATTATCTCCGCCACATGGAGCGGAATTGCATCGGTCCCATATTCCATGGCAGGATTTACAATCGCCATATCAAGGCCGGCTGAAACAGCAAGTTTGAGAAATATCGCATGAATGACCTCTCGCAGGGCATTATTTCCCCGGAAAGAAAAAGAAAGATTACTTAAGCCGCCGCTTATCTTGACCAGAGGGAAGCGTTCTTTGATCCACGAAACAGCCCGGATAAAATCACGGGCATAGACATCGTGTTCATCGATTCCTGTGGCAATAGAGAGAATATTTGGATCGAATATAATTGAAGTCGGATCGAGGGTTCCTGTCTCCACCAGCAAACGGTATGACCGCTCAGCTACAGAACATTTACGTTCAAAGGTGTCCGCCTGTCCCTGCTCATCGAACAACATCACCATGACAGCGGCTCCCATTGAGTTAATATATCGGGCTCTAGCAAGAAACTGTTTCTCACCTTCCTTTAAGCTGATCGAGTTGACGACTCCCCTTCCCTGTAACTCCGGGAGTGCGGCTTGGATAACAGGCCATGAAGAGGAATCCACCATGACCGGGACACACGCTACAATTGGGTCCGCGGCAGCAAGACGGAGAAAGCGTACCATTGCTTCAGGAGCATCGATAAAGGGATCATCCATACAGATGTCTATGATTTGTGCTCCTTGCTTCACCTGCAAGCGAGCGAGGGAGAGTGCTTCTTCATATCGCTTTTCTTTAATCATGCGTGCAAACTTTCGTGAGCCGGCGACATTGGCACGCTCGCCCACAGTAACAAATTGATGCTTCACGGGAAGTATCAAGGGCTCCCATCCACTCAACCGGAGGACTGGTTCAAGCTCCGAAATTTTATGGGGTTTCCCTTTTGCGGCAGCTTGAGCCAAGGCAGCGATATGTTCCGGCGTTGTTCCACAACAGCCTCCGACAATGGAGAGACAACCCTCCTCCAGCAAGGGAGCCATTAAATCAACAAGATCTCCGGGCGTTTGCAGGTAGTTCCCCTCACGATCAGGGAACCCTGCATTAGGGTGTGCGCTGGTCCTGAAAGGTGAAATATTTGCGAGATCTCGTATTAAGGGAAGCATTTCGGCCGCTCCGGTAGAACAGTTAATGCCTAAAGAAAATAAGGGGAATGATGAGAGGGATGTAATAAACGCCTCCAGTGTTTGTCCCGAAAGTGTTCTGCGGCTTTTATCACTAAAAGTAGCCGATACCATGATAGGAACCGACTCCCCCCGTTCAACAAACAATTGCATCGCAGCAGTGAGCGCCGCTTTTGCTACGAGAGTATCGAAAACTGTTTCGATAAGCAAGGCATCCACATGTCCGTCGAGTAGCGCTGAGATCTGTTCGCGGTACATATTCGTAAAATCGGAAAACGTAGATTCACGGTGGGCCGGGTCATCGAGCGAATGAGAAAAAGAGGCTGTCCTTCCCGTCGGACCAAGTACTCCTGCAACATATGCCGGTACAGAATGTGCTTCAACTGCTTTTTGCGCCAGCTTCGCGGCAGCAAAATTTATATCATAAACTTTGTCACTCAATCCGTATTCGCTTAAAGCAAAACGGTTCGCACCAAAAGTATTGGTTTTAATGATATTGGCACCGGATTTTAAATACTCCTTGTGGATATCCAAAATCACATCCGGTCGTGTGAGCGATAACAGGTCGTTACATCCGGGCGCCCCAATGCTTCGGGCTTCAGCATTCAAAACAAAATCCGCATCACACAGATCCAGTTTTTGGATCATGGTTCCCATAGCACCATCAAGTACCAAAATCTGTTTTTCCGCTAATTCAGTCAGACATATGACTTTACTCATTGCTGTTCTTATACCTCGGAGATTATTTAGGTCGGTAATAACGTTTCTTCGTTTTTCCCGATGAGTAACTGAAAATTTAACACTTTCTCAGGGCAATTGCAAACGAACCTTCACAGAAATGTTTGTGTGGAAAACTTGCAATCGCTCCCTCGGCAGTGATTAATTCAGATGGAAAATGCTTCGTGGATGCGGGAGCAATGGCAAATTCAGGATGCGCATCCAGGAACCTGCGTACCGTACCCATATTTTCATCTTCATCAAAGGTGCATGTGCTGTAGACCAGCATACCACCGGATTTTATATAAGTAGAGATATTTTCCAGGATATCATGTTGCCGCTGCATCAATGTTTGCATATCCTCCGGTTGCCGCCGCCAGCGCAGATCAGAGCGTTTTCGGATAACGCCAAAGCCGGAGCAGGGTGCATCTACTAAGATGTGGGAATATTCCGGAAAAGCATCTCTTGCGGCATCCGCCTGTTTCAACGGAATATCCTGTATGCCGAGGCGGGAGAGGGTCTGCTGTACTTGTTCAAGGCGGTGAGCATTTAGATCATACCCATGTATTGGTGTACCGGATGGACAGTATTGGCGGAGGGCGGTTAGCTTACCCCCTGGTGCACAGCATACATCTGCCACCGATTCAGGATGATCAGCAGCAATAAATTGTAGCGGAAAAACAGCCGAAACATCCTGTGCAACAATATCACCGTTCTGAAACATATGATGATCCAACAGCGGTTGCCAGGATTTGATATATATGTAATCAGAGTGATAGGAATCTGTTCCTTCAAGGATCTCCAACCGTTCCAGCTCTGAAATAATTCGTTCACGTTCCCCGCTGCGAACGATACGTGCCATTTTGCGCGGCGGATCGTTTAAACGTTGCAAAAGTGATGAAGTTTCAGCTCCAAATTGGGCGGTCCAGCGCGTAATCAGCCAATCCGGAAAACCGCTGCGTATTCCAAGAGGAATATCCGGATTTTCACGGATATTTTGCCAATCTGTTTCTCTAAATGCCAGTACCTTCCGCAACACCGCATTTACAAAACCTTTTGCGCGTGAGTCAATGCTTCCTGCCAATTCCACAGCAGAATGAAGCGCCGCATGATCTTTAACATGCATAAGCAATATTTCACAACTTCCCATTAGCAACACCAAATAAATCGCTTTTTTGGGTTTCCGTGTATAAAAACGCCGTACAATATGATCGAGCAGGCGCTGATGAATGATCACTTGGTATATCAGGAATTCAACAAATCGTTTTTCCTGAAGACTAAGATTTGTATCATTAAAATGCATAATATGTTCAAGATAGCGGGTGCCGGAGAACCATTCGCCTAAGATTTTATGTGCAAATATTCGTGCGTGTAAACCGTTCATAGATCAACATGCTTACAGGATGAAATATCCGTTCCGTTCAACCAGTCGGTGACATTCATCTTCTTTCTGCCCGGCGATTGAATAACCGCGGGTAAAAAATATCCGTCCGCACAGTGTATGGCAAATTGTTGTTTTGATATCAAAGTGATAGTACCGGGTTGTTGAATGTCGGTTTTCAAATATGAAGCTTTTATTATCTTGATCCGCTTGCCGTTCAGATAAAAGAACGCGCCCGGCCAGGGAGTAAATGCCCGAACCGCATTACAGAGCTGTTCACCGGTTTGGGTAAAGTCGAGCGCCCCGGTATCCGCTGTGATCTTGGGCGCGGGTGTAGCTGCCGCATGATTCTGCGGAATGGGCTGAACATTCCCTTTTTCAAGCATATCCACTGCCTGTAAAAGCGCATTTGCGGCATGGTTTTTTAATGTATTATACAAAGTGCCTGTTGTGTCTTTTGCGGTGATCGGGATTCTTGTTTGATAGATGATTTGGCCGGTATCGACGGTCTTATTGATCTGAAAAATAGTGATACCAGTTTCTTTTTCGCCGTGATAGACTGCCCAGTGAATGGGTGCGGCTCCCCGGTATTTCGGCAGCAGCGATGCATGGGCATTGATTGCGCCATAAGACGGAATAGTATAAACCTCCGGCGGCAGAACGCGAAAAGCGATCACAACCAGAATATTAGGGTGATATTCTTTTAATTGTTCAAGAAATAAAGGGTCTTTTAGCTGCTTCGGTTGTAAAACGGGAAGTCCCAGATCCAGGGCTTTTTGTTTTACCTCCGATACCGCCATTTTCCGGCCGCGTCCTTGCGGTTTATCCGGACTGGTTACCACAGCCCGCACACAATGGTGTGAAGCATGCAGTACGTCAAGAGCCGGAACGGCAAACTCCGGTGTACCCATGAATACAATTTTCATTTTATTCCTTATGATTTAAGAAAACTTTGCTATTCTAAAATCGTTAATCCTTGTTCAATGTTCAATAAGTATATCAAAGATCAAAGACTAAAGTATAAAGATTAAAGTTAAGATACAAGAAACAAGATTCAAGAGACAATATCTAAGAATCAAGTCAAAGGCCAAAGGAAGTTGAAGAGTTGAATTATCGAACTATGAAAATGCAATGTGTAGAGACGCAATATCTTGCATCTTTACATAAACAAAATTTATTTATTTCGTATGTTTTTTCGAAAGTTCTTTTAACTTCTTTCTGATTAATGCACGGCGAATCGGGGAAATACGGTCAACAAAAAAGATCCCGTTCAGGTGATCAAGTTCATGCTGAAACACCCGTCCCGCTAAATCGCTTAATTCTTCTTCTTGTTCTTTTCCCCCTGCATCTGTATAGTGAACCCTGATGGTTCGTGGACGATATACTATCTCCCGAATTCCGGGTACCGATAAACAGCCCTCTTCATAATCCCAAACATCTTCTGAAACTTCCAGAAGCCCGGGGTTAATGAATACTGAATCGGGACGTCCGTCCTCAAATACATTTCCACTAATAACAAAGAAACGATAATGATATCCCGCCTGGTTTGCGGAAAGCCCGATACCGTCATCATCATACATAGTTTCAATCATATCCTGAATGAGAGGAAGAACTTCTTCATGTGATGCAAGTAGGGGTAATTTTTCCCGCAGTATCGGATCACCGTATGTGCGAATAGGTAAGATCATAGGTTTTTAATAAAAAGAGCCCGTTTCACATATACGGATCCGGGCTCAATTGATTTACTTTTTTTATTTCGTTTCTGAATCGTCTTTTTTCTCGTCAACCAACTTGGAAGCAATCGCAGATCTGCGAACTTCCATTTGGGTGTCTTTACCGATTTTTAATACGATTGAATCTTTTTTAACTTTTACTATCTCAGCAATAACACCGCCAATGGTAACTACCTTATCTTTGGGTTGTAATGCTTCAAGCATTTTCTTGGTTTCTTTCTGACGTTTACGTTGCGGCATGATCATTAGGAACCACAATACAACAATAATTAGAATAAATGGCAGAAAACTCATAATCCCGCGACCACCAACAGCACCATCAGCAGCACCATTTGCTACTTGTAACATAATTGATAACATAATATCTCCTTGTTTTATTATATCTTGATAGCATACAGAAATATAAAATGAGAATCAAGAATTAAGAAAGGATAATTTCATATTAATGCTGTTAAATTTTTAAAATAAAACACCGCAAAAATAGTGTCTAATAGACTTGTATTGTGATGCGATATTGGTTATAATTCGGGTTCATTTCTAATGGGGTTTAACAGGACAAAAAAGGAGCGATATGAGTTCAGAGGTGATTTACAAAAAGTACCCAAAAAATGAGGCATCAAACCTGATCGCGATGCTTCAGGATATCCAGGATATCCATGGCTATCTGCATGAAGATGATATCATTAAAGTGGCCCGACATGCCGGCGTTCCAACAAGTCGTGTATACGGAATTGCAACCTTTTACAATCAATTCCGTCTTACACCGCTCGGTAAACATGTTATCCGTGTTTGCCGCGGTACTGCCTGCCATGTGAAAGGCTCATTAGATATCTTAAATATTCTGGAAGCTGAGCTGGGTATCAGCGCCGGTGAAACATCTAAAGATTTACAGTTTACCATTGAAACCGTCGCATGTATCGGTGCTTGTAGTATTGCACCGGTGATCGTGATCGACGGTAAATATTATGGCGGACTCACCAGTAAATCTGTGTATAAGTTAATCAATGAATACAAAAAGAAAGATTAAGCAGGCGGAACTATGAATTCATTTAAAGATATTTTATCCACAAAAGTACCGGCAGATAAATTCATTGAAGTCATCAATGGAATATATGACGGTAACAAAGTCGGCGTAGCAGCGGATGAAATTGCTGTCTTGAAATCCAGAATTTCACTGGATGTTATAGAAAAACCGGTTATTATAATTGGTATGGGTACCTGCGGACTCGCAAACGGGGCGCAAGATGTCTATGACACTTTTCAGGAAGAATTAAAAAAACATGATATCGACGCAGAACTTACTCAGGTGGGATGTGTGGGCTTTTGCGCGGAAGAAGTCATTGTTGATGTCAAGATTCCTGGCTACCCGCGCATTTCATACAAACGTGTCACACCGGAAAATGTCACAACAATAATTGAACGTACCATTATCCATAAAGAACCTGTTATTCAGAAAGCACTTGGCAAATATCACGATGCAGATGATACACTCTGGTCGGAAATCCCTTTTATCCATGATATTCCCTTTTTCAAAATTCAGAAAAAGGTGGTGCTGGAAAACTGTGGCGTTATTGACCCGGAAAGCATTGATCAGTATTTGGCCCGCGGCGGATACATGGCATTATCTAATGCCCTGCTCACAAAATCGCCCAAGGATGTCATTGAAGATACTAAACGCGCCGGATTGCGAGGCCGTGGCGGCGGAGGATTTCTAACCGGGAAAAAATGGGAATTTGCATACAACACACAAAATGATCAAAAATATCTGATCTGCAATGCCGATGAAGGTGATCCCGGTGCATTTATGGATCGTGCCGTTTTGGAAGGTGATCCGCACCGTGTTATAGAAGGCATGATCATCGCCGCTTACGCGATTGGCGCCTCGAAGGGATACATTTACTGCCGTGCTGAATATCCCCTGGCTATTTCACGATTAGAAAAAACTATCACCGATGCAAGCGAATACGGTCTGCTCGGTAAAAATATTTTAAACAGCGGATTTAATTTTACCTTAAAAATTAAAAAAGGCGCCGGAGCCTTTGTCTGCGGAGAAGAAACCGCATTGATCCATAGTATCGAAGGGAAACGTGGCATGCCACGTCCAAGACCACCATTCCCGGCTGTATCCGGATTGTTCGGCAAACCTACCATTATCAATAATGTTGAGACCTTTGCCAATATCCCTGTTATCTTTAACAAGGGGGTAGACTGGTACGCATCTATCGGAACGGATTCCTCAAAAGGTACCAAGATCTTTGCTTTATCCGGCAAGGTTGTTAATACCGGTTTGGTAGAAGTTCCCATGGGAACTACTATACGGGAAATTATATTTGATGTCGGCGGCGGCATTGAAAATGGCAAACATTTTAAAGCTGTTCAAATCGGCGGTCCCTCCGGCGGAGCTCTGCCCGAACAATTCCTTGATACAAAAATTGATTATGAAAACCTGAAAGAAATCGGTGCAATGATGGGTTCCGGCGGACTCGTAGTGATGGATGAATCAACCTGCATGGTGGATTTGGCTAAATATTTCATGACCTTTATTACTTCCGAATCCTGTGGAAAATGTATTCCCTGCCGTGAAGGCACTAAGCGCTTACTTGAAATTCTGGAACGCATTACTAAGAGCTATCGTGAGGAAGAAACAGAAATTGATTCTTTGATGCGCTTTCAGGGTATGCTCTATCTGGAACGCCTTGCAGACGTGATTCGGGATACATCTCTCTGCGGACTCGGACAAACGGCCGCAAATCCTGTGATTACTACTTTGCGTTATTTTCGTGATGAATACGAAGCACATTTATATGACCGGGAATGTCCGGCAAAAGCCTGCCGACAGATGCTGACCTACACTATCAATGAAGATAAATGTATCGGCTGTACTTTGTGTGCAACCCGCTGTCCGGTTAACGCTATTACCGGTAAGCGGAAAGAAGTGCATTTCATCAACCAGAATATTTGTACCCATTGTGGACAATGTGAATTGAACTGTCGTTTTGATGCGATTATTGTTGAGTAATCTCAAATAAAGAGGCTATTATGAATATTAAAATAAATAACAACGAATATTGGGCAAATACGGGTGAAACCATTTTACAGGTCACAGAGCGGGAAGGAATTAAAATTCCAACTTTGTGTTATATGAGTGAATTATCTCCGACCGGTGCTTGCCGTATTTGTGTGGTAGAAATTAACGACGGCAGTTTGGTTCCGGCCTGTGCCTTTCCGGTTTATGACGGCATGGAAGTCCAGACCAACTCCAAAAAGGTTCGCCGCTCACGAAAATCTATTATCGAATTGCTTATTGGTAATCACCCGCATGACTGTCTGGTATGTGTCCGAAATCTAAATTGCAGTCTTCAGGATCTGGCCGCGGAATACGGTGTCCGCTCCTATCGGTATGTTGGTGAAAAACGCAGCGGACAACTTGACCTTGCAAGTCCTGCTGTTGAACGCGATCCGGAAAAATGTATCCTTTGCGGACGATGTGTACGCATGTGCCATGAAATTCAGAATGTCGGTGCAATTGACTTTGTCGATCGCGGATTTAATTCTTCCGTGGCCCCGGCAATGAAACGCTCATTAAATACTACAGCCTGTGTATATTGTGGCCAGTGCATCATTGTATGCCCGGTCGGTGCGCTGCGTGAAAAAAGCTATTTAAAGAAAGCCTGGGAAGCTCTTAACGATCCGGAAATTCATGTGGTTGCACAGGTTGCTCCGGCTGTACGTGTTGCTATCGGCGAAGAATTCGGGATGCCGCCAGGAACTATTTCAACCGGGAAAATTCCCGCGGTACTGCGACGGATCGGCGTCAAGGAAGTATTTGATACGAATTTTGGAGCGGATTTGACTATTATGGAAGAGGCAACCGAATTGATCGAGCGCATTCAGTCCGGCGGTAAATTACCGCAGTTCACCTCTTGTTCACCCGGTTGGGTAAAATATGTTGAGCACTTCTACCCTGAATTGTTGGGATATATGTCTACTTGCAAATCGCCGCAAGGCATGCAGGGAGCTGTTATAAAATCATATTATGCACAGAAAGCCAATATCGATACGAAAAAAATCTTTGTGATGTCCATTATGCCCTGTACTGCAAAGAAATTTGAAGCAGGCCGTCCAGAATTATCAGTAACGCATTCTGC
>JAGLUM010000167.1 GCA_023134755.1 Fidelibacterota bacterium
CCGCTGTTCCATAGAAATTCTCCTGATTTTAGGAAGCGCGTAGCCGTTTCTAAATTGGGTTTTTCGGCAAAGGTTTTTGATCTGTAAATATTTGGCTCACCGGGAAGTTCGTTTTTTTCCACCTGGATATAGCCATACCCGGTTGACGGATAGCTGGGTTCGATTCCGAAGGTGAACAAGACCTTATGTCTACCTGCGGCAGCGATCACGGCTTTTACCGTCATGGTAAAATTAATGGTGTTAGTGATCAGATGATCCGCGGGAAATAAACCCATTATAGCCTCAGGATCCCGCTTAAGAAGATAAAGAGCTGCTAATCCAATTGCCGGAGCTGTATTTTTACCCGAAGGTTCAATGATAAAATTTTCCGGCGTTAGATCCTCGTTATGCGCCAGGATCAAGTCCGCTTGTTCTTGATTGGTCATGATAAAAATATGATCAATATCAGTGAGTGTGCGTAGACGGTCAATGGTCAGGTTGACCATGCTCTTGTTACCTACAATATCCAGCAATTGTTTTGGATATTTTTTTCTACTCAAAGGCCAAAAGCGTTTTCCAACACCGCCGGCCAGTATGACACTGTAATAGTGTTCCATCATTACCTCGCTATTTTTTACGCCGTGTAATATAAGGTATTCATTATTGGTTTTCAATGTCGATTTTATATACCTCGCTCAGTTCGGTATCCCAACGGGATTTCACCTGTATTCCCGTGTCCAAAACATGGATAATTTCCGGTGTACGGTAAGGATAAGGTCGTCCGTAATCTGCCCGCCCGTTATTGTTTGCATCGAGATAATACGAGAACGTATAATTACCGGGCAGCACCTGCATGAAATTAAACTGCTGTTTTTCGCAAGTGATTTCATAGCGGTGCATACCATCTTCAAGCACCATGCGGCATACTTCGGATACAGGGGCACTGATATATCCAATGACCGCGCCGAATTCAGACTTTGCCGCGCGCTGCATCAGCACAGTATAGACACTGTCGGTATTTATGTTCGAATAACCCGCGGGTACGGGCATACGGATATTCCATTTTCCGTGTGTAAAGGCGGTTGCTGGCAGGATATCATAAATGCCGTGACACAATTGATTTAGTGTTAGCTTCAGAGTATCAAGCGAGCTTTCAAAACGCCCCGTCAATTCTGCCGCACCGGGGGGCGGAGTTATAAAAAGCTGATCACCTTTCTGTTCGAACTGATACAGAGTATCTGCCAAAGCGGTAACGGGGATTGTCAGCAAGGTGTCTTTCAGCATGCAGGATAGATAATCCCGGATAGCATGTAGAGACAGCGTCAGGGAATCTTTTTGAATGGCGTCATGATATAAGACGCAGGTTTTTTCGTCATATATAACGGTATCTATACGGACATTTTCTATTTGGAAAGATCCGGGG
>JAGLUM010000168.1 GCA_023134755.1 Fidelibacterota bacterium
TCCTTGTCAAGGAGGGGAGAAAGGGAAGGTCAAATTACATGCATGATATTCACACGTTGATAAGAACCATCCCCTGCCCTCTTCTAAATTAGGAGGGGAGAAAAAAACACAAAAGTTTATCTGGGGTTGCACCCCCTTTTTTGCCACTAGACCGAAAAATATAATATATTAATTAGCCTGTAAATTTGAGATGATTTATAGGTGATTTTTGATAATATTTTATTAAATTACACATAAGAACAAAATAAATAAGTCATATAACCATTATTGAAGGAGACGATCATGAAAGTATTAATAGCTGACGGACTTAGTGCACGGGGTCAGGAAATTATTAAAAATGCGGGGATTGATATTTTGAACAAGCATTATGAACTGGAAGATCTAATTAAAAATATTCCGGGATTTGACTGCGTTCTGGTGCGATCCGCAACAAAAATCCCCAAAGAAGTGATCGATGCGGGTGTCAATCTGAAAGTTATCGCCCGCGGGGGCGCGGGGATTGATAATATTGATCATGTGTATGCGAAATCTAAAGGTATTCCTACCTTGAATACTCCGGCTGCAAATTCGGCATCGGTTGCAGAACTTGCCATTGCACACATGTTTGCGCTTTCACGTTTTCTCCATCAATCAAATATCAGCATGCGTGAAGAAAAATGGGATAAGAAAAAATATAAAGGCATTGAACTGGCCGGAAAAACACTCGGTATCCTTGGTTTCGGTAAAATTGGCCAGTTGACAGCTCAAAAAGCATTGGGACTGGGCATGAAAGTAATTGCTTATGATCCTTTTGTAAAGGAAACGAATCTTGATGTTACGCTTGTTGCTTTGGATATAGTGCTTTCCGATTCAGATTTTGTTTCTCTTCATGTCCCCAAACAGGATAAACCCGTTATCGGAGCAACTGAGATCGCTAAAATGAAAGACGGTGTTTACCTCATTAACTGCGCCCGCGGTGGTGTGGTAGATGAGACAGCACTTTTAGACGCATTAAACAGCGGCAAAGTTGCCGGAGCCGGTATTGATGTCTATATCAAAGAGCCCACAGACAATTTTGCATTGACATCCCACCCTAATGTATCCGTTACCCCTCACGTCGGTGCATCAACGGTCGAAGCGCAGGAACGGGTCGGTTCAGAAATTGCTGAAAAAATAGTGAAAGCCCTTAAGGAATAGAAAAAAGAAGTTATAAGCTATAAGTTATGAGTTATAAGACCTGTCCGGCGTAAAAAGGCTATTGAATCGTCGAGAAAGAGGTTTAGGGTTTAGGAAAATATCATAATCATTTACCCACATGGAATTTGACAATATTGTTTGTTGTAGGGGCGATTCATGAATCGTCCTTACTTGAAATACCTCCCAATATCATCTTGAACTTGAAATACCCCCCGGTGTGTGTGGGTCATCCTGTCCCCAACCCTCTTCTCCGCCTCACCCTATTCCTAAACTCCTTCTTGGGTCACCCTGAACTTGAAATACCCCCTGGTGTCATCCTGAACTTGTTTCAGGATCTCTATTTATACCTATCAGTTAATGCAGACCCTGAAACGAATTCAGGGTGACGCGTTGGTGGGGTTTTCTGACCGACTGGCATTTCATTTTCCTTCGTTTCGACCTCCCCAACCCCTCCAAAGGAGATGCGGCAAGTTTTTTTCTACTTCTCTCTTCGTCCTGATAATCCTGCCTGCCCGGCGTAGTCACACAGGTCTCCCCCTGTGGGAATTTTAATAATATAATAAATAGATCCAAGGTGCATGGCAATGCGTCCCTTACGCATTCATAAAAAAACAATTTATAAATTTCTGCTCTCCCTGAACTTATCACTCATAACTCATAACTTCTTTCCCCCCTTTTTTATTGTTTTAGCGCTGAAATACCGCTAATTTTTATATTATAATTAATGGAGGTTTTATATGGTCAGGATTAAGTCATTTCAGGGTATTCGGCCCCGTAAAGATCTAGCGTCTAAAATTGCATCTCCCCCCTACGATGTAATTGATTCCGCAGAAGCCCGGTTGCTGGTTGAAGATAATCCTTATAGTTTTTTACGCATTGTAAAATCGGAAGTGGATTTACCGGAAAACATTGATCTGTATGATAATGCAGTGTATCAAAAAGCAGCTGATAACCTGAAAGCATTTCGTGAAAATTGGCTTATCCAAGATTCAGAACCTTCCATGTATATCTACCGCCAGATAATGGACGGCCGTTCTCAAACCGGTCTGATCGCGGTACAGCATATCGATGATTACCTTGAGGGAAAAGTAAAAATCCACGAACTTACCCGTGAGGATAAGGAAAAAGACCGTATTAAACATATCGATGTTGTAAATGCGCATACCGGACCGGTGTTTTATACCTATCCGGCGGATCGTTTAATTGATGCCCTGATCGCACAGGCCATTATCTCGGAACCCGATTACGATTATGTCAGCAGCGATAATGTACAGCATACTTTATGGCCCATTAAAAATCCCAAAATCATTTCTTCTCTGATCGACGCATTTTCACGTGTAGAAAATGTATATGTCGCAGACGGACACCACCGCTCAAAAGCCTCTGCCATGGTCGGAAAAATGCGCCGTGAAGCAAATCCCAATCATACGGGAAACGAAGAATACAATTGGTATCTCGCTGTTTTCTTCCCGGCAAATCAGCTGAAAATCATTGATTACAATCGTGTCATTAAAGATCTGAACGGTTTATCCGCGGATGCGTTTATTTCCCGGATTGAAAATACATACACGGTGAAAAAAATGTGCTGTCAATCTTCCGCAAAACCAACAAAACAGCATGAAATGGGGCTGTACTTAAATCATAATTGGTATCGACTCTCTCTCAAGGAAAATATGGATGTTATATCCGATCCGGTAGAAAGCATGGATTCCAACTTATTAACTAAACACATTTTAACCCCTATATTAGGGATTGAAGACCTTCGCAAAGATAAGCGTATCGATTTCGTGGGTGGAAAACGCGGACTCGAGGAACTGCAGCGCCGTGTAGATTCCGGTGAAATGGCTGCCGCTTTTGCGTTATATCCGATCACGATACAGCAATTAATCGACGTAGCAGATTCCAATGCCTTGATGCCGCCGAAAACGACTTGGTTCGAACCCAAGCTGCAAAGCGGACTTTTTATTCATTCCCTGGAAGATAAAGCATGAGACATCCTAAGCTGATCCAATGGGAAAAAACTTTAAAATCTGTACTTGATGAAATTGATGACATCCTGGAAAGCAGATACGGAAGCGATTATTCCCTGCATCCGGCGCGGCGCCAACGAGGAAGCACCGCCAATAAATCACATGACGGTTTGTTTGATATTCGCGGAGAATTTACCCTTGGTTTGGGTTCTGAAAAAGGCAAAGGTTATATTGTTGACATCGATCTGAAAACCCTTCAATCTGTCCCGAAATCTGTCATTACCCGCATAGAAGATGATACTATCCACGAGCTGAATAAGCGCCTGCCCAAAGCCTTTCCGAATCGTGATCTGCGTGTCGAACACGACGGAAATATGATTAAGATCATTGGGGATTTGTCATTAGGGAAGTTGTAAGAAGTGAACCGTGAGTCGTGAACCGTGAACGGTAAAGATCTGTCGGCTTGATCCGCCGTAGCCCCGATTCTTCGGGGCGGAGGCAGAAAGACGACTGGTCGAGGAAATATAACTAATAAATCGTGAATCGCCTGCCGGGCGTAGTGCGCCGAAGCTCTGATGAAATCGGAGCGCAGGTGTACGAAGCCTAGTGAACCGCCTGCCTCTAGAAGTTGAACGCAGTGAAAGCGAAGACGGATAAGTCGTGAACCGTTGTTGCCCAGCCCCGAATTAATCGGGAAAGACGGAAATCGCAAATCAAAAGCTGTTATCCCGAAAATCAACCCCGTCATCCTGAACTTGTTTCAGGATCTCCATTTTTGAATGAAACAGTAAATTTAATGTGATATCTCAAATTAAGCCTTTTATCTAATCATCTTAGATATTCTAAGACAAATCAAATGTAATAAGATCCTGAAACAAGTTCAGGATGACCCGGTAGGTTGTTGTGTACCTGTTCGATGTTTGTATATTTATTCTCTTTTCTTTCGTTTTACGACTTATGACTCACGGTTTACGAAAAAAAGATAGCACTTATCTCTTATCTCTTATAACTTATAACTGAAACATGATGAAAAAATTATTACTTATAAGTACAATTACCCTCCTTCTCTTTGCTGCCTGCAAGAAAACGGATTCTTCCTACATGGGTTCCCGTTCCTGCAAAGAATGCCACGAAGATTTTTACCAATTATGGGAAACTTCCTATCATGGCCGTGCAATGCAGAATTTTACCGTTGATTTTGCAAAAACACATCTAACATCCTGCGATACATCGATTACGGTCAACCAGGAAAAATTCCGTTATCAATTAAAAAGACGCCACGGCATTATAATTGAAGAAATATCAGGAAAGAGATACCGTATCAGCCATGTTCTTGGCGGAAAATATGTGTATTATTTCCTGACACCGCTTGATAAAGGAAAACTTCAGACATTACCGTTGGGCTATGACGTAGAAAAGAAAGAATGGTTCGACATTACCGCATCCGCTATTCGTTCACATCAATCTGTTTTCGATGCCGCTCTCCCCTGGACCGACCGTCGATACACTTTCAATACATCCTGTTATTCTTGTCACGTTAGTCAGTTAAGTTCAAAATATGATATCCAAAATGACAGCTATCATACCACTTGGCTGGAAGCGGGTATCAACTGCGAAACCTGTCACGGACCTGCAGAGGAACATAACCGGCAATTTACTCAGGCAAAAATACGCGGCGAAATACCGGAGAAAATGCACCTTAAAACCATTACGCAATCACGCGGTTATTCAGCTGATCAGGTGAACGCCACGTGTTCCTATTGTCATGCGAAGATGATCTCACTGACACCGGCCTTTGTCCCTGGAGAGGATTTTTATCAACATTTTGATCTGATTACCTACGAAAACCCTGATTTTTATCCTGACGGCCGGGATCTTGGTGAAAATTATACTTATACCAGCTGGCGTATGTCACCTTGTGTAAATAGCAGTAATTTTGATTGTCTGCACTGCCACACATCCAGCGGCCGTTACATCCAAAAAAATGATCCGAATGCTTCCTGCCTTCCCTGCCATGCAGATCGGGTGCAAACTGCGACAGATCATACCTATCATCCGGAAGGATCTGCCGGAAATGTCTGCATCGCCTGTCACATGCCGAAAACTAAATTTGCGCGCATGACCCGAAGCGATCACTCTATGCGACCTCCAATGCCGGCAGCTACCCACGCATACGGTTCCCCTAACGCCTGTAACACCTGTCATACAGATGAAACCCCGGCTTGGGCGGATTCGGTCCTTACGCGGCGTTACACGGGAAAATTTCAGGCAGAAACATTACACTGGGCCGAGTATCTTAACGCGCTTCGCTTGGGTGACAAAAGTAAACTGAGCGCTACACTGACTTTTTTGGCATCTCCGCAAAATGAGATCATAAAAAGCGCTATGATCCGCAGTTTGGATAATATCCGGGATGAACGGGTTATTCCGGTTCTATTAACTTCTTTGCATAATCCTTCAGCGCTGGTACGCTCATCTGCAGCAACTGCACTATTGCCCTACCTGAATCCCTTAGTGATTGAACAGTTATCTCTGACAACCCGGGATTCTATACGCCTTGTTCGTATCCGTGCTGCCGCTTCTTTGGCATCACTTTCATCTTCCCAGCTGCCGGAATTATACCGTGAAGATATTGTATCCGCTATGGAGGAATATCATCAGAGTCTTTTGCTCTTTCCAGACAGTGAGATATCCCATTATAACCTGGGATATTTTCATGAACAGCAAAACCAACATTCCGCGGCAATTGCATCCTA
>JAGLUM010000169.1 GCA_023134755.1 Fidelibacterota bacterium
ATTGGAGAAAATATTATTATCTCCGGTGGATCGGGATTGTATGTGCAGGCGGTATTGGGTATGATATCCGATACTCCAGAAACGGATACTCACATCCGGGATACCATTCTAGCCCGTGCGGAGAACCGGGGCTGGCCGGCACTGTTTAAAGAAATACAGTCTATTGATCCGGAATACGCAAAAACAATAGATTCTAAAAATCCAAAACGTATCTGTCGCGCACTGGAAATATGGGAAAGTACCGGCAAAAAACCCTCTGAGATATTTCAGGAAAAGCAAAACAATTTTCCTCATCCCTACTTGATGATCGGTCTGAACCCAAAGCGGGAATTTCTCTATAAACGTATTGATCAGCGTGTGCTTGATATGATACAAGTTGGCTTAGTGGATGAAGTAAAGAATCTGTTACAAAAAGGTTATACCCGCGATTTGAATGCGCTCAATACTGTCGGATATAAAGAGATCCTTGCATATTTGGACGGAGAAATTGATTTAGACAAAGCCATTAGCGATATCCAGAAACATACGCGACATTTCGCAAAACGTCAGAAGACCTGGTTCCGCAAATATGCACCGGATGTATGGATATCTTTTGATGAAAATGATGATTTCGCCTATATATTTGATCAGGCAAAAGCGTTAGTTATAAAAAAAATTGGCAATCTGCTCAGCGTAAAAGACTGTTGAACTGTCGAGAAAATAAAAAAATAGAAATAGAGCAATTTCCCCTCCTTGACAAGGAGGGGATAAAGGGGAGGTTGATTACAGTGAGTGATATTCATAGCTGCTGATAATAACCACCCCCTAACCCCCTCCCCGAGGCTTCGGGGCGGGGGGAAAGATGTAATTGAATATCAAGAAAAGTTACTTCCCGGGAGCCCCTTCAAGGGATAGCTGTTTTGTTATAATTAAATTATTAGTTTGAAAATTACCTTACAATTTTTACATTTGCCTGAATAAAGGAGATACTATGCCAAAAGCAGAAGGATTATTACTTCCCTTTGATGATGCGAGCCATATTCGCGCGGATTTGCTTGATACCATTCCCTATAACGGGGAAGATCAGGTAATTCATTTGACTTATCCCGAATTTTCCGCGGTTTGCCCATTTAGCGGACTCCCGGATATTGCAAATATCATTGTCACTTATGTGCCATCCGATAAAATTGTTGAACTTAAATCATTGAAATACTACTATATTTCTTTCCGTAATGTAGGTATATATCAGGAAGACATGACCAATCGTGTTTACCGGGATTTAAAGACTTTATTGCAACCCAGATCATTGTATGTAAAAACAATTTATAATATTCGTGGCGGCATTGAAGCTGTTTGCGAAATTGGAAAAACCCCAAAGGATAAAAAATGAAATCATATCTTATACCAGTAATTATTACCCTGTTTGTATTATTTGGATGCAGTGGAGAAGCATATATTCAGGTCAATAACAATACTCCCAGTACCATAATGGTTAGTGTAAATAACGCCCCGGACGAGGTGTTAAGTTCAAGTGATACAAGCGATGTGTATACTGTCACGGTAATGAAAGGTGTTATTAGTAATATTCCCGTGGATGCCAGCGGTGAATGGCTTGGTGATTATTCCGGAAGTGTTTCTGTCAGTGACGGTGAAAGTGTTGTACATCGTGTTCATCCGCAACTCGCAGATGTTACCATTGTCAATACCTCCGTTGATTCTGCTGTTTGCGTCATCGAAAACAGTCAATACCTATATTTTGCGGGATCCGACAGTATAAATAACAAATACATTGTTGATGGAGACGTTTCCTTGGACTATGAAGGTCGGTATATCTTTTCCGCATCTGATGATCAACCGTGGTTCCCGGGCAGCAC
>JAGLUM010000017.1 GCA_023134755.1 Fidelibacterota bacterium
TATCCTCCAGTTACAAATATCACGGAATAAATTTAACGAATTCTTTTTTATATTAAAAGCAATTATATGTTAGACAGAATATTTTTTAGACGGGATAACAGGCTTAACCCCACTTCGCTTGGGTTTCAGTCTCCGTCCCGACATGCGTCGGGACTTCACCGGACAAGTCGCAGGGCAAACAGGATAAGGCAAAGAGGCTAAGATGCAAAGAAGCCAGGAAGCTTAATTAATTGACAATGGAGAATGGAAAATTGACAATGAAAAATCGGTTTTTGGGGAACCCCTTCGTGACAGGTTAGGTTACTTTTTACTTTTTATTTCTTACTGTTTACTGCTTACTGTTTATTTTTTACTGCCTTTCTTCTCTTTACCCGTTATCTGTAACTTATTATTCGTTATCATTTTTCATCCCATAATAAAAAAATCCCCACCAAATATAATAGGACAGGGATTTTTTCATATTTACAGTCTATGTTATTCTTTAACAACCCATACTTTGATCTCAGCTTTAATGCCGGTACCAACTTTTACCGGAACGTCATACACACCCAATTCTTTAATAGGTTCTTCCAATAAAATATTGTGTTTATCAATTTCGATACCTTTTTCAAGGATCAGTTCTGCAATGATCTGATTGGTAACTGCACCGAAGAGTTTATCATCTTCGCCTACTTTAACAGTAGCTGTAACAGAGATATCTTTTAATTTTTTTGCTAAGTTTTCTGATGCTTTTTCGGCTTTTTTTGATTTTCTTTCTTCTATGGATTTTAATTCATCAACAATCTTCATGTTGGAGCGTGTTGCCTGAACACATGATCCATTTGGAATTAAATAGTTGCGTGCATACCCATCTTTAACAGATACAACATCACCGATTTTTCCGATTTTTTCAATGTCTTTCTTTAATATGATCTTCATGCTGTATCTCCTCTAGTTTTGCTTCACATCATATGAATACGGCAACAATGCAATATTACGTGCACGTTTAATTGCCTGGACAAGTTCACGCTGATGTTTTGCGCATGTTCCTGTAACACGTCGGGGAATGATCTTACCCTGTTCTGTAACAGCTCGTCTCAAGCTTTTATAATCTTTGTAATCAATGGTGATCTTTCTGTTTTCACAAAATTTACATATTTTTTTTCTGGATGAAAAAGCCATGGTTATTCTCCTATCTCTTCATCTTTTTCTTTTACAGGTTCTTCCGTCAGATTTTTATCATCTTTTTCCACTTTTTCTACTTTTTCTTTAGGCTGACGTCCTTTGTCTTTGGAATAAGAAGCCTTATGAGAATCAGGATTCTCACTTCCTTCGGATAATTCTGGTTTCTCTTCAAGTCGAATGATCATCTGATGCAGTACCTGAGATTGAATTTCCATCCAGGCATATATCTCTTGAATAATTTCCGGATCTACCTCAAAGTACATCAGAATATAGCTGCCATAACGCTGTTTATTGATCAAGTAGGCCAACTTACGTTTACCCCAATCATCAACTTTCAGTATTTTGCCGCCTTTATCGCTGATTTCCTTTTTCACTGCGCTCACAACCGTATTTAAACGATCTTGTTCATAATTCGGATGAATAATAAAAAGCATTTCGTAATATCTCAAAATATGTTCCTTTCAATGTTATTCTTGTTCAAATTGACGTTGATTGTATACATTCATAGTTTGTTCCAGACCATGAATGACAAAATGATCTACTGCATCAGCCGCCAGGGGAATGATTTCATTTACCTTAGTACGTTCTGAACGTGAAAAATTGCTCAGCACGTAATCAACGGAAGACCATGTCTCCCTGCGCCCGTCAACATCAATACCAATTTTTAATCGTGGAAATGTATCACTGTCAAGATGATATATAATGGATTTCATTCCGTTGTGTGATCCGCCGGAACCGCTTAATTTAAATTTCATGCGGCCCAGTTCCAGATCGAGGTCGTCATAGACAACCAGTGTATCTTCCATATGTATATCGTAACGCTTCAATACGTCTTTCACAGCGATACCACTATCATTCATATAAATAAGAGGTTTTACAAATGCTGCATCATGATCTTTGGAAAACGCGATCATATATTCGCCTTTCCCGGCTTTAAATTTTAGGCGATACCGCGACGCTAACTCATCAAGGACCATAAAGCCCACATTATGACGTGTTTTGCGATACCGATTTCCGGGGTTTCCTAAACCAATAACAGCTTTCAATGTGTTATTCCTCTGATTCACTTTTAG
>JAGLUM010000170.1 GCA_023134755.1 Fidelibacterota bacterium
ATAAGTGTATCAAGTCCACCCGCTAAGGTGGAATCTCCATCAAAGATGTTTTCCAGACCAATACCCAGATACTGAATTGCTGATTCCAGATAGTTTACTGCAGCCCAGACAGACTGAAAGGATTCATCATAGATCACAGCAACTTCTGTCGTATCGAAATAAGGTAAGGCCAAGCCACCCGGTGTGACAATTTCTACTTCACCGATCCTGAAGATAAAATCTTCACCTGATGTCCGGATCGTATCAAAGCGCGTACCCATGGAATCACTCATCCAGATAATATTCCCGGCAATGTATTCAATGTTACCCATTGTCTCGAAAAAGGTATCTTCCAGATGAGCTTCGATCGAATCTACCAACATGACAATAGAATCCGCTTTGCCTTCTGTCATAAAGGCGTAGAGATTATCGATCAGATCATATTGATTCTCAACACTGTCCGTAATGAAATACAGTGATTCCTCAAGATAATAGAGCGCAAAAAAGATCTCATCGAGCTGTTTAGCCAGAATTTCTTCCTGAAATTCTACAGCATTGGTCAGAGAGTCATGCAAAGCAAATGCATCCAGGATCATTAATCCCGTCTGACCCTTGCTGTATAATCCCGGAGTCACAAGCCAATCTTCATAAACTGAGCGATAATGATCCAGTGCAGCATCGATTTGTTCTTCTGTGAAATCGTATCCATTCGGAATTGCCATGTCGAATCCACCCGGAACTGGAGCGGCAAATAATCCTGCAAGTAACGATACTCCCAGAAGGATGATTAACATTTTTCTCATAATTTACCTCCAAGGTTATGATTTGTTTTTACTTAATATAAAGTAAATTTTTATGCAATAAATGACAAGAAAAAAATAAATAAACGAAGGAGAAGTATAAGAAAACAAATTTACTTTATGATCCATTGAAAAATTTCAGAACCGGACAGAGTGACGGCCAGGACAATAAGGGCTGCGATGAGAACTCCGATAACAGTCGCAACGACGAATTTTTTTGGTTTAATGTCCAGAATAAAAGCAGCCAATGCACCGGTATATACTCCGGATCCCGGTAAGGGTATTCCGATAAAAAGGGCAAGTCCGAGCTCGCCGTATTTTTCAATCTTTGGATGGATCTTGGTTTGTACTTTATGTAAAGAACGTTCATATAATTTATTAAAAAATGGAATTCGTATTACAAGATGAAGAAAAGCCCGAAGGGAGAAATAGACAATAGGACCAAGAATGATATTGACGAGTACAACAAAAAGAAAAGCACTATACCAGGGCATTCCCAACACCAGAATGGCATAGGGCAAGCTTGCACGCAATTCAAGTGTAGGAATAAGAGTGATCAAAATAATTTGGATAAGTTCGCTAGCTGTCATGGTTCCTCTGCTTATAGGATTTAAAAAACGATGTAATATACATAAAAATAAATTTAAATGTAGAGTCAAAATAGGTCATTTTACTTTGATTCTTAGAATAAATAGTGGGAATAGGGACGAACTTGAAATCAACAGCATTTTTTGCTAAGGCAATAAGTACCTCCAATTCAAAGATAAAACCTCGAAGGGATGAAAAATGCCAGGAAAGATAGCGTTTGGGAATAAGACGAAATCCACATTGGGCATCGTAGATATTCTGTTTTGCGCGTTTGGAAATTAGAAATGCTGAAATGCTGTTACTGAATTTACGGATCCATGGCATGTTTTTATTGCGTTGCCGTGTGCCCAGAAGAACGGCATCGGGATGTTTTTGATGCAAGGCTAAAAAATCAGGAATAAATTGTACCGGATGCTGTTCATCTGCATCCAGGGTGATAACAAAATCGATTTCCTGCCCGGAGGCATAATGAAACCCGGTTTGCAGTGCCGCGCCTTTTCCGTAATTTTTTTCATGCTGAATAACATGCACTCCGTAGGAACGTGCAATTTCAGCCGTATTATCATCAGAGCCGTCATCAATAAGTACAACATTTAAATAATTGTGATCTTTTAGTTCATCCAAAACATTTGATAGCGTTGCGGCACTGTTGTAAGCAGAAATTAGTATTATACCATTCATAGATTGAATATACACAACACAGCTGACAATTTAAATTTAAATTTTATAAATTATGTATGTTCAGACTACTAGGAATGAAAAGTTTGATATAATAAAAAACCCCTCATAACGAGAGGTTTTTTATAACAAAAATTGTATAATCTAAAGTTGAGTTCTGATCTTAAAAACTGTACCGGCTGTAATGGCATTATAATCATCGCCCAATATATCTAAATTGTCGCGTACAATAATAATCCATGCATATGAATTACCGTATAATTTTTCAGCAATACACCACAATGTCTCGCCTTCTTCGACGGTATAATCAACATATTCATAGCTTACTTCCTGTGCTTCATATGCTTCTTTCTGCAATGACAGTTCTTCAAAGGGATAGATCAAGTCAGGATTATCCCCGATAACATCAAGATTCCAATCCCAAATGGTTCTCCACATAGTGACAACACCATATTCTTGCAGAGCAATTTTGGTTAGATAATCATTGGGTTGAATCATATATTTTACCCAAATACTTTCTTCAACAGGTTCAATAACTTCTTCAGGAATAATTTCTTCCACAACAGCTTCTTCTACAACTGTTTCTTTCACAGCAATTACTTCTTCAACTACAGGTGCCTTTTCAACAACAGAAGTTGTTTCAACAACGGGTTCAGGGGTGTCATTTACAACTTCTTTTGCACCACAGCTAAATAGCATAAACATGCTAATTACAATGGTAAGTAAGGGTAAAATTCGTTTCATTTATTGTCTCCTAACATTAATTTTGACCGCAAAATGTAATTATTAATTGATCTATTGTCAAGTTTTTCCCAATGAAGTCAGCAACTTTTTTGCAATACGAAAAGGACTCTGCTTTTTTTGGGATATGGCCTGCAATTCACTGTGTAATATTTTACGTTTTTCCGGAGTCCAGAAGGCCTCGGAAAGTGATTCATTGACCAATTGTAATACCTTGTTTTTCATGCGTTCGTTTCGGATCGTTTGCCAGTTATTTTGTTTTACCAACATATTTTTGAATTGCTCAAGCGCTTCAAATACCTGATCAATTCCTTTCTGCATGGTTGCAACGGTTTTAATCACTGGTTGTTCCCATGGTAATGTGCTATATTTTTGGCGCAGAGCAGCCAGAGATTGCAGATTAAGTACCATCACTTCAGCCCCGTACCGGTCTGACTTATTAACAACAAATATATCTGTGATCTCCATAATGCCGGCTTTCATAGCTTGGATATCATCCCCGGATTCCGGAACCAGCACGGTCACTGTCACATCCGCTGCCTGGGCAATATCAAGCTCAATCTGACCGACTCCGACAGTTTCAATAAGAATTATGTCAAATCCGTGTCCATCAAGTATATCACAAACATCATGTGTTTTCATGCTTAAGCCGCCCAAGCTTCCGCGGGTGGCCATAGAGCGGATAAAAATATTTTTACGGTAACTGAGTTCATTCATTCGGATACGATCACCTAAGATCGCTCCGCCGGTAAAGGGGGAAGATGGATCCACACTAATAACAGCAGTCTGTATTCCGGCATCGCTGTAAATAGCTGCCAGACAGTTGACCAGGGTACTTTTACCAGCTCCCGGAGGACCTGTAATACCGATGCGATATGCATGCTTTCCGGTTTTCCAGGCGGCATCCAAAAGGGATTCAGCCTCTCCGGAAGCATTTTCCACGTAACTGATGTCCCGTGCCAGTTTTTTTTTCTGGATCACATCATTATTCATTTACTATCTCGATATCATAGGTAATTTCTGCCGTTGCTTTAAGCATATTGGAAACGGTACAGTATTTTTCGTAACTTAGATCAACGGCGCGCTGTAGATCACGCAGAGCCTTTTCACCGCCATCCGAGTAAAGCTTGAGATACATATGAATATGAGTAAATGATTTTGGGTGTTCTTCGCGCTTTTTACCTTCTACCTGGATTCCCAAATGCTTGAATGGAGTGCGCTTTTTCCTCAGTATTGAGATCACATCCATTCCGGTACATCCGGCCAACGCCTCTAACAGCATTTCCAGCGGTTTAGTACCAGCTCCGTTTCCGCCGATAGCTTCATCGGTATCGATCATGATCCAATGTCCCGATGACCCTTTCGCGGCAAATGTCATGTCCTTGTTTAAGCTTTGTAATTGAACGTTTATTGTGTTGGCCAAGACTAAACTCCTTTTTTTATGCTGAAATATATCAAGAAAAAAAAATAAATACAAGGTATCTCGGCAGAGCAAAACATATTATAATGCTATGGACTGAATTATTAAAGGGTATATTAAATTCATTCCAGTTTAGATAGTGACTTTTATAATGATAATGAAATAAGAAATATCCAATAAATGCGAACCATAAAAACATTTGCTTTAAAAATAAATATTTTTATATTTGACCGCTTTTTAAAATGGTGGGTTGTCGTCCAATGGTAAGACATACGGCTCTGGACCGTGGAATCGGGGTTCGAATCCCTGCAACCCAGCGAGACATGGCGCGTTCGTCTAGCGGTTAGGACGCTGGCTTCTCACGTCGGTAACACGGGTTCGATTCCCGTACGCGCTACGTTACCATTGATAGATTTTTGCGCCCGTAGCTCAATTGGATAGAGCGTCTGGCTACGGACCAGAAGGTTTGGGGTTCGAGTCCTCTCGGGCGTACAAAGAACCCGCCAACCGGCGGGTTCTTTTTTTTTGTCTTATATTTTTTTATTTCTTACGGTTCACAATTTACCTCACACAAAGTGCGCGAAGGAATCTAAGTCACAAAGGAATGGTAAAACATAAACTTTAATGGTCATATGTAAGATGAAAGTGTCCACCCCTTTGAGTTAATTTTTCAGAGTAGTTTTGTTTATATTAAACTTAATATCAGTAAGCGATTTCAAACCGTTCCTTACAATATATTTGGAATTCGATTATATATTTTTGCACAGAAAAAATAAAGCCCTTTCTCTACGGATTTCATTAATAATTACGATATTTTCCTAAACTTTAAACTTTAAACTCTAAACCTTAAACCCTAAACCTCTTTCTCGACAACTCAACAGTCTTTTACGCCGTACAAGTTGCTTCTTAGCTGATTGCTGACTTCTAATTTATTTTGGATAAATAAAAGGTATTTTGTAAGCTTCATGCATGGAAAATGGATAAGGAAGAAATGAATAGATTTCTCAAAGAAATAAGAAATATTTCCATGTACAAATATCTGGTCTTGTTGGTTGTTGTTACCACAGTGGGACATCAGGCATGGCGTACCTTATTAAATAATTTCGCCGTTGACCAAATAGGTATTAATGGACTACAAATGGGAATTATCCAGTCAGTACGTGAAATCCCCGGTTTTTTAACATTTCTTGTTATTTATGTATTACTCGTTTTTAGAGAACACCGTCTATCCGCATATTCGGTGCTGCTTTTTGGTGTCGGAATTATTATTACCGGTTTATTTCCCTCCTTTCAAGGACTTCTTTTAACAACATTTATTATGTCCCTGGGATTTCATTATTTTGAAACAACCCGCCAATCCCTGGTGTTACAATATTTTAACAAACAGCAGACCCCACTCGTTTTGGCACGATGGCGAAGTCTCTCTGCGCTTGCAAATATTATTATAGGCGCTGTGATATGGGCGATTTTCCGTTTTACTGATATCTCGATGCCGGTTGCATATACTGTATTTGGTATACTGATTATTGGCGCGGGATTATATTCATTGACACAGAATCCGGTTAAT
Organism: Fidelibacterota bacterium; assembly: GCA_023134755.1. Lineage (GTDB taxonomy): Bacteria > Fidelibacterota > Fidelibacteria > Fidelibacterales > Fidelibacteraceae > M50B103. The sequence continues at coordinate 5,774 of JAGLUM010000170.1, forward strand.
AAATATATGCCGACACAGCATAAAAAAATAATTATTCGAAAGAAGTATTGGCTGTTTTACGCCTTGAATTTTTTATCCGGGGCGCGCCGGCAAATTTTTGTGGTTTTTGCTGTTTTTATGCTGGTTCAAAAATATCAGTTCACCGTGTGGGAAATATCCGCGTTATTTGTTCTGAACAACCTGATAACCTGGTTAATAAGTCCGTATATCGGGAAAGCTATAAACCGTTTCGGTGAACGGCGTATGCTTTCATTCGAATATTTGTTCTTGATCGTGATATTTGTGGGATATGCTGTATTGGAATACAAAATTGCGGCGGCAATTCTCTATCTGTTAGACCATGTATTCTTCAATTTTACTATTGGTATACATACTTTTTTTCAAAAAACCGCGGATCCGAAGGATATTGCTCCGTCGATTGCAGTCAGTTTCTCGATAAATCATATTTCTGCTGTGATCATTCCGGTGCTGGGCGGAATAATGTGGATAATGAATTGGCGTGTACCTTTCCTTGCGGGGGCAGTTCTGGCGATAGTGTCCCTTATCCTGGTACAGTATATACGGATACCGAAGGATTTATCGAAGGAAATAAAAGAATAAAAAGAAGACAATAAGAAACACAATAAGATGCCATATTAATGACCGTTTAGGACGGCGTTTTTCATGCATGACACGGAAATGCAGACGTTTATTGTCTTCCGGCTCTTTAATGATCCAACGTGACCGGCGTATTGGTTTTTGCATTGTTTCTCCGTCATGTTTCTGTTAAAATTTCGCAGGTTTTTCCATATTTGTCAAGAGCTAAATTACAATTCTGATAAAAATAAGATCATGCCGCTAATTCCTTTTATTATCAGATCATAGATTTTCTATATTTGCTGAACCCATACAATAATAGATAAAATGTTTTTGTTTGCTTTTATATTATACTTGGTTATATTGCCAAATAACGAAACGAAAGAAGTAACCATGAAAGCAATAGAAAAAAGACGATTAGAAGATTTGTCCGCCATATTTAAAGCGCTGTCACACCCGACACGCCTGTGGATGGTAGAAGAGTTGATGAATACAGAACGATGTGTGTGTGAATTTGTTGAAGTATCACATCTTGACTTTTCGACCGTTTCAAAACACCTCTCTATTTTAAAACAGGTTCATATTATTGAGGATGACAAACGCGGAAAGAATGTCTATTATCGATTAGAAGCGCAATGTATAACCCACATCATCGACTGTTTAAAAGAACAGCTCATAAACCAATAGATCCGGAAAGATACACTCTGCATGTTTAGAATCTTCACAGAATTAGCAAATCTTATTGTTTATAAATGGCTTAATCTTTCACCGGGATCCCACTGGGCGGGGAGTCTGCACTTTTTTATTGAGGATATCACGAAGATATTTTTTCTGCTTATCTCTATGATCTATATCATCGGATTATTACGGGCTTCGCTGAACATTGAACGGGTGCGAGATTTCCTGAAAGGAAAAAACCGTTTTGCAGGTTATGTTCTTGGTGCCGGATTTGGCGCTATTACTCCCTTTTGTTCCTGTTCCAGCATTCCCCTGTTTCTTGGATTCACACAGGCAGGAATTCCCATTGGTATTACCATGTCCTTCTTAATCACTTCTCCGATCATCAATGAAATTGCGGTAGTACTGCTGGGCGGACTCCTGGGGATAAAATTTATGATCATCTATGTCTCTGTGGGTATTACTGTTGGTGTTGTTGGAGGTGTTTTTATTGATGCGATCAAAGCGGAACGCTACCTGATGCCACTTGCTGTGACTGCGAGTAAGCAAGCGCAAGCGGTACATCACAGCGACAGCACAAGCATGCGTTTTCAAGAACGGCACACATTTGCAAAAAATGAACTGAAAACCATTCTGGGCCGGGTATGGAAATGGGTGTTTATCGGTGTCGGACTGGGAGCACTCCTGCATGGATTTGTGCCGGAAAGCTTCATTAGCGAAAATTTAGGAAGTGGGCGTTGGTGGAGTGTCCCGGGCGCGGTATTATTGGGAATACCGCTATATTCCAATACCAGCGGAATGATTCCCATTGCTGAATCTCTCCTTGCAAAAGGACTGCCCGTCGGAACAACCCTGGCATTTATGATGAGTACTGTTGCAGCGAGCGCACCGGAATTTATTATCTTAAAACAGGTAATGAAGCCCAAATTATTGTTAATCTTCTTTGTTCTGCTACTGGTCATGTTTACCATAGTCGGATTAATTTTAAATATGATACCATTCTAAAATAAAGGGAACAAACATGGACATTCAGGTTTTAGGAACAGGATGTGTAAAATGCAATCAACTTATGGCTCAGACTCAAAAAGCCGTTAAAGAATTGAAATTAGGAGTTACCGTAACAAAAGTATCAGATATTAACGAAATTCTGGCATTTGGGATAATGACAATCCCTGCTTTAGTTGTTGATAATAAGGTTAAATTGGTCGGGTATGTCCCGGCATTACATGAATTAAAGGAAATATTAAAAAAAGGATAAAACATGAAACACCTAAACAAACGATCAACTCTATGGAGTATCGCTACTATCATTCTACTTGTCGGAGTACTGATGTTTTCCGCTTGTTCAGCTGGCGATAAAACAGACGCAAAAAAAAGTGATACAGCAAAAACGGCATTAGTAAAACCCGCTGGAGATCTTCCGAAAATGGTTGATTTTAAATCACCGACCTGTTCACCATGCCGGGCAATGGAACCCATTCTGGCAGAACTGGGAGAAGAATATGCACATGTATTTGAACTGGAGCTAGTGGATGTATCAAAGCAAGAAAACCAACAGCGCGCTGCTCAAAATGCCATTCAATATATTCCGACACAGATCTTTTATGATGCAGACGGGGAAAAAATATTTCGCCATACCGGATTTTATTCAAAACAGGATATCCTGAATAAATGGAAAGAACTGGGCTATGAAATGACGTCGAAGAAGTGAACCGTAAATCGTAAACAGTAAATAATAAAACATGTAGGGAACAGGCAGCCTGTTCCTTTATGTTTTCATTGAATAAACTTTGTGTCTTTTCTTACTTAGTGTCTTCGTGTGAGGTTCTTATCCCAACACCGAAAAATCAGCAAACAACACAAAAATTGTAATGATCACTGCCAATAAAATACCACTAACCACTTTCGCGTGTTTCCAGGGAGTCATATCCACGGCTTTCACATCGTGCTGAATAAATTCATTTTCACGTGGATGTGTTTCTCCGACAATCAGCATCATAATAATCAAATATGCAAAAACGAGTCCAAGGAAATGATATTCATGCATCTGTGCGACGATCCCATCAAAAGGCGGGACAAAATATCCAACAGCGATGATAAGGATTCCCGAGATCAAGCCAAGATTTGCTGCTTTTGATGGTACCCGCTTGGTCAGCATTCCCATCAAAACAACGGCAAAAATTGGGATAAAATAGATCCCGTTCATTTTTTGCAAATAGCTGTAAATACTACCGGTTTTTGCCAATATTGGAGCAACGATCATGGCAAAAACAGCAAGAGCAATTCCAAATATACGGCCAGAACGTACGATTAGCTTTTCGCTTGCTTTAGGATTGATTTTTTCTTTATAGATACCCAAACTGAATAAGGTGCAGGTGCTGTTCAATGCTGAATTAAAACTAGAGAGGATGGCACCCAGCATGGCTGCAGCAAAGAAGCCGGCAAGGGGCGTAGGTAGGACATGATTAACCAGCATCCCGTAAGCATGATCGGCCTTTATATTTTGTCCGGCAAACAAAGCAAACGCGAGAATTCCGGGAATAACCAGATAGATCGGTCCGAGTAATTTAAGTCCACCCGTAAGCAGAACTCCCTTTTGTCCTTCTGCCAGACTTTTTGCTCCGAAAGTACGTTGAATGATCTGTTGATTCGTAGTCCAATAAAAGAAATTCAAAAGCATTATACCCGAGAAGACCGTAGAGAATGGAACAGAGCTTTGTGCACTTCCGATTGAATTCATTTTTTCCGGTGCGATCATGCCAAGTTTTGAGATACCTGTTATGAAACTGCCATCGCCCAATGCTTTGAAAGCAAAGAAGGCGATAAGAAAACCACCTACAAGCAGACCAATCCCATTTAAGGTATCGGAAACCGCTACCGTTCGCAATCCGCCAATAAGGGCATACAACGAACCGATAATTCCAACCACAATTACAATCAGAACCAAAAGGGTGCCATACGATTCAACACCCAGTAATGTGTGAAGATCAAGTATACCAATAAGACCAACTGCACCCGTATATAAAATGATGGGTAAAAGAATAAGGGCGTAGGCAGAAAGCATAATAATATTTGTAATAAACTGGGTGCGGGGACCAAAACGGATATTCAAGTATTCCGGAACAGTGGTCACACCACTTTTCAGGAAGCGAGGTAAAAAGAAAAGGGCCATGGCGAGAAGTGCCACAACGGCACCGACTTCCCAGACCATGACAGCAAAACCATCGGTAAAAGCAGCTCCGTTCAAACCCACCATTTGCTCGGTGGAAAGATTCGTTAAAAGCAAAGATCCCGCAATTAGCGGGAAACTTAGATTCCGACCGGCCAGGAAATAGCCATTTTGTGAACGCATATCTTCACGTCGCGTAATAAACCATGTCAAGAAAGCAACCAGTAAGGTAAAAAACAAAAATGATATCAATATGAAACCGTTCATTCACATTTTCTCCAGATATATCAGTAATATTTAGTTATTATTATTCATCATCCGGTTTGATGGATTTGACCGAAATGAGCGGAGGACTGGGTTTGAAAACCTTTCTGATAAGGGGAAGCACACCCGTTTCTGCTTTTGCAATTTCGGTCTCAGCTTCCTTGAGAACACCAACCCACATAGTAGCAAATCCCGGATGTTTTTCAAACATAATATGAATTGCTTTATCATATACATACAGTACATGCAGTTTATCCCGCCCGGGCTTTTCTTTTAAAGCAGAAATAGTAGATTTTAAATTATCAATTGTTTTGCTCTGTTCTAATATCTCTTTTTGAATGGCCTCATTTCCCTTTGCGGATATTCTCAGCTGGGTATTGAGGTGGTTCTTCAGCTGTTCATTTTCTTCAACATAGGATTTGATCTGCGATTTTATCTTGATGCGGGCTTGTATCCATACAACAATACACACCA
>JAGLUM010000171.1 GCA_023134755.1 Fidelibacterota bacterium
TTAGAGTCAGATTATATATAATTCATTTTTTATAAATAAGATATTATTTTCTACGCCATTTCCCGGTCGAAATTAAATATTGATACTGTTTTTTCACCGGGTATAGCATGTGTTAAGTCCGTAAAAGTGGATACCGGCGGAAAATCATCCAATGGAATAGAAAAAACAGCTTCGGGATACAGGCAAGTTAAAGGTTCTCCGGTTTCAACGGTGAATCCGGCACCCCGTGCATCGGTGATAGATCCTTTCACCGGCAAGATAGCGCGAGTCTGCAAAATCGGAAGGCAGCCATAGCGATAGATTTCCACCTTTCCGGGCATACGCTCTGTCAGCGACAGCAGCATCGGTTTTTCCAGTTCAACCCACAATTGTATTGTATTAGCTCCCAATTCACAGAGCATTTCACCTGCCAGATGATTAGTTACCGGTAACGGAAATCCCGTGTGCAATGTTACCTCCGGGTGCTCGCTAAATAGATCAAACTGATATAAAGATGTTAACCGTACATAGCGAAGGCCGTCGAAAATATATTGTTCCACGCGTTTCCGCAGATCTGGTAACGCATCCTCCGGACAAAATACCGGCAGGATCAACTCATCACCCCGTCGAAGATTTTCATGAAGCGCCAGACGGTCGTAATGAATACCTTTAGGCAGTTTTTCCCTGTTTTTTACAGCTACGGTATGGATTGGTTTTGTCTGCGGCGCGTTGGGCGTTATTTCACTGAAAACCGGTTCCGGTACGGGAATATAATTTTTCTGCAACCATGTTTCAAAGGTTTGACGATATTTCCGGATATCGCGCTGTAGCGCAAAATAGTCGCCATTCAGATTTACTGCAACATCTTTAATACCCAGGGTTTCAAAGCCGGTCTTTTTAAATTCTTTGATAAATAATTCAGCCGGAACTGCCCGGTTTTCTGCTTTCGGGAAATTGGTTTTTGTTTCCCATACCGGCATATGCGGATGGTGCAAAATCTTTACTTGAAGACGTTCTGCCTGCACATCTACCTGCAGGGATATAGTGTTCTCCAGTATCGGCAGCTGTTCTATGAGCCCTTTATATTCCTTTATTGCTATTCCGATCTTATACACCAGACCATCTTCCGATACCGGTTTATCACAATGAATAAATCCAGTATCACGAGCACGTAAATAATTTATGCTTTTACCGTTTTTACTTATTTTTGTTATGGTCAATGCCGGTCCTTCGAGTCCACTTTTCGGCTGTATCCGAATTTTATCCTTTAGTTTCACCGGCTGAGAAGTTTGCATCATAAAACCCCCGCGACCGATTTGCAAAACCTGTCCACACTGCTTGCCCGAAACTCCGAGATGCTGGGATTCAATGACCGAATCGTATTGTTCTTTATCATAAAAACCCGATGACCATTTTCGTCCCAGTCCCCCCGACAGTATTGCCCGTGCTTCCGGTAATAATTTATTGATATCTTTTTCTTCCGCATCCAATATCATGCGGTAGGCTTGTACCGTTGCAGCAACATAGTCGGATTTGCGCAGGCGGCCCTCAATTTTCAGGGAAACGATACCCGCGCGTTTGAGAGCCGGAATATTTTCCAGAGTATATAAATCGTTGGTTGAAAAGAAAAAGCCATTTCCTTCCGGGGAAAAATAGCGACGGCGGCAGGGTTGTTTACATTTTCCACGATTCCCGCTATGGCCACCCATCCAGGAAGAAAAAAGGCAGGCACCGGAGAGACTGCAGCATAGCGCTCCGTGAATAAAGACTTCCAATTCGATACTGCTGTTTTTTTGTATCAGGGCTAATTCTTCCATACTGACCTGGCGTTCCAAAATGATCCGTTCGATACCCAGTTTTTCCGCCATAGCCACGCCGGCGCTGTTATGGATACCCATCTGCGTGGAAGCATGCACCGGAATATGCGGGAAATACTGTTTCAACATGGAAATAACCCCAATATCTTGGGTAATAACGGCATCCGGAGATAAGCGTGTAATACGATGCAATATTCCCAGTACTTCACGCAATTCATTTTCTTTTATTAATGTATTAAAGGTCAGGTAGACTTTTTTGCCGTGTTTCCCGGCATAGGCCATGAGTTTACCGTAATCTTCGTAGCTGAAATTTTCTGTCCGTTCACGGGCATTAAATTTATCAAGTCCCGCATATACGGCATCGGCACCGTGTTCAAAAGCTGTAATGGCCGCGTTTAGATTACCCGCCGGAGCGAGAAGTTCAGGAATGTTTTTCATGGTGAAATGTAATTACTTTGCCTAGATAAGAAAAGCGAATTTAATTCGTGAATTGTAAGTCGTGCCTGCTCGGCGTAGTCTCGTCGTATCCGTTAGCTAACGAAGCAGGTGGACGAAGACGGAAACCGCAAAAAAAAATGTCATTCCGACTGGAGGAAGCGAAGCTTACGAAACGGAGGAATCTCTAATTATATACTGCAATATGAGATCTCTCCATTACATAAATTCACTACGTTCATTTACTTCGATCGAGATGACAGCTTTTTGCTTTTTCGCTTCCTGGCTTCTTAGCTTCTAGGCTTGTGAGCTCTCACTGCCTTATCCAGCTGTTTCATCGCCTTTTTCAATGTCCACCTGCAGGTCCCGATATTCATGCGCATGAAACCTTCTCCGCCTTCGCCGAAGATAATACCATCACTAAGTCCCAATTTAGCTTTTTCCACTAAGAAGCTCGTGAGTTCATCATGTGTCATCCCCCATTCCCGGAAATCCAGCCAAAGCAAAAAGGTACTTTCAGGTTCACCAATATGGATAGATGGAATATGTTCATTACAATAATTAATGACATAATCAATATTGCTTTTTAAGAGCTTCAGGGTTCGGTTCAGCCAGGGTTTCCCGAATTTATAGGCTGCGATAAGCGCCGTATTACCCAACACATTGCCATGGGATAAATGCAGAGATTTTGTGATATAGCGAAATTTTTCACGGATTTCTTTATTCTCGATAATAATCTCCGAGGTTGCGAATCCGGCAATATTGAAGGTTTTGCTTGGCGCCAAACAGGAAATAGTGATTGCGGCCAATTCTGGACTGATAGTGGCGATGGGAATATGTTGATAGGGTTTATACACAATATCCGCGTGAATTTCATCAGAAACGATCGTCATATTATTCCTCAGGCAGATATCGCCAAGTTCAGTTAGTTCTTCGCGCGTAAATACACGTCCGACGGGGTTATGAGGATTGCAGAGGATCAGCATTTTGGTTTTAGATGTTATCTTTTTTTTCAAGTCTTCAAAATCAATAAAATAACGCCCATCTTTGTACTTCAAGGGATTGGTAACAAGCTTACGGCCATGGTCTGTCACGGCATCGAAAAAAGGCGGATAGACCGGCGGCTGAACAATAACCTCGTCTCCTGGTTCAGTTAAGGTCATAACGGCAACATTAAACGCGGTAATGATCCCGGGTGTACAGGTGATCCATTCGCGTTTAATTTCCCAGTCAAATTGGTCTTTCAACCAACATTCAATAGATTTAAAAAAACATTCAGGGTGAATTGAGTATCCGTAGATTGGATGATGTACACGGCGGCGCAGGGCACGGCGAACAGATCTGGGTGCCGGGATATCCATATCGGCAACCCACAATGGGATCACATCTTTGGTCCCAAAGACCTCCTCCAGCGCATCAAATTTCAAGCAATCGGTATTATAACGATTGATCATTCTGCTAAAAATCATATGACCTCTTTTTTACTATATTAAAAACGGAATGTAATAAATCTTCTAGGATTTTTAAAACGATTTTATGCCTTATTTTCACTTTTTTTTCCACATCTATTGTTTTAAATTCATCACATGATAGAAAAACACCTCAGCATGCTTCACAGCAAACATATTTGTGTTATCGGCGACGTGATACTGGATGTATTCCGTATAGGACATGTTCAACGGGTCTCCCAGGAAGCACCGGTACCTATTCTGGATATTGAGGAGGATAATGACTGTCTCGGCGGCGCCCTGAATGTGTGCAACAATATTCTTTCTCTCGGTGCAAGCTGCGATATTATTGCTGTTATCGGGGATGATTACGAGGCATTTCGGCTGGAATACCTGACAGAAAAGCACAAGATCAAGAAAAGTGGTCTCATTCGTGACCGCCAACGTGTAACAACGTGCAAGACCCGGTTGATCAACGGGGACGAGCAGTTATTGCGCAGCGATCGTGAACATCGTCACCCGGTTTCCGGAGTAATTGAAAAAAAACTGCTGCAGCAGATAGAAAATATTCTCAATCACAGTGACATCTGTATCCTGCAGGATTATAACAAGGGCGTCCTTACCCCCACCTTGATAAAAGAATCTATTCGTTTGGCAAAAGAAAAAAATATCCCCGTTTTTGTGGATCCAAAAATTGAAAATATCGGCTCGTATGTCGGCGCTTTTCTGATGAAACCAAACCGTAAGGAAGCAGAAACGATCCTGAAATATACTATTTCGACGACGGAAGAAGCTGAAAAAGCCTCCGGGGATTTACTTAAAAAAATGCAATGTGAAAATATCCTGTTGACTCTGGGAGCTGACGGCATGATACTGCGCAACAAGAAGCAATGTATTCACATCCCGGCCCTCCCCTTGGAAATTGCGGATATTACCGGTGCCGGCGACACTGTTATTGCTGTTCTTACTGCACTCTATAGTACAGATCTTCCCTTAGAAACCTGCGCGGAGTTTGCAAACCGGGCTGCCGCGAAAGTATGCGAACAAAGCGGTATTGTTCCTGCTACTCCGAATATGCTACTTGAGAAGACTTTTACTCCCTAATTCTGAACGTATACCCGATAAAAAAACTGTTGCAGATTGATTTTGCTTTTCGTTATATTAACGGGCTTTATATGGTGGATGTAGCTCAGTTGGTAGAGCGCTTGGTTGTGGCCCAAGTGGCCGTGGGTTCAAGTCCCATCATTCACCCACCTGGGGCCTCGTGCCCCGATTTCACTTGACATAAAATTCGCAGTTATATCACTGTGTTTTTATTCGGGGCGTGGCGCAGCCCGGTT
>JAGLUM010000172.1 GCA_023134755.1 Fidelibacterota bacterium
TATTACTGTAATCTTTGGACCAGCCCACTAAGCCCAGAACATAGTCTTTCGTTATTTCCATATTAAACCCAAATTCGTAACTTGTTACTTTTTGCGCGGAAACGGAAGGATTTCCCACCAACGGAAGTGGTGTATTAAAAAATTCATCTAAGTTATCCCGTTCATCGATATTATTATAAATATCGCGATAGGTTGGATTCTGATAATATATACCGTATCCAAATGTAAATGTAGATTTTTCTGTAATAACATGAGAAAATCCCAAACGCGGACTCCAGAGAAATTCCCATTCAGTCGGGTACAGGGTGGTATCGGGAACACGGGGATCCGCCCACATGGAATCCCGGGAATTTGCGGCATCAAAGCGTAATCCCGCATTAATAACCATCCAGGGATATTCAATTTTATCTTGTAAATATCCGGAAAATTCCTGCGGTATTCGATTATATTTTTCTGTGTACGGCGACGATAGCCAAGGAAGTTGATATTCGTCAAACACAATATTATGGGTCTTGTAATCTAGCCCGGTCTTGATTTGATTGTGCCGGCTAACCTGCGATGTAAAATCGAGTCTAAGCTCTTTCGTTTTAGATCGGGTATAGTGGTAATATCGATCTGAGCCGCTGTAATAGAATTCCCCGGAATAGTTCATTAGATTCGGGCTGTTTTGATATTTGATGATCATATCTTCATCAATAAACGGATATAAAATATATGGCCGATTGTACTCTTCCGGTTCTAACCATTCCGTTAATTCATTACCCAAATGCCAAATTGTATCTGTCCCCGATAATACATATTCCAGGGGAATATTATTGCCGGTTCCATCATCCATATATGGCACTTTAGTACTGTCGTAAAAATTCGCCCAATAGCGCTGTTCAACCCAATCGGGGTATCCGTCGCCATCGGTGTCATAGTTTCGTACACCGATGGTCATTTCCTGTGTAAAATCAGAATAATTTACGGTGTAATAGGTTTTATCATTTATCTGATGCCGCCATTCTACAGTGTAGCGTTTAGTAACTTTTTCTACTTCATTTTTTCCCAAATCATAATAAATGTATGTGGGATCAAATGCTTTATAATTTGAATTTACATACCAGTGTGAGACATTAAGCCGCATTCTCGGTGAAATTAAAAATGTCAGTTTGCTGAAAATATCAAAGGTATTGTCAAAGCCAAAATCACGCCAGCCGGTAATAGTGTCCAACGGATTAATGTGGTTTTCGGTATTATAATTGCTCAGCGGATTGTCCATGTCAAACGCAATATCATCAAACTTATAGACAGCATAGGCGCTATTGGTTTGATCAAAACTGGTCCACCAGCGAATATTTTTTGTAAATAACGGCCCGCCAAATCCTCCGGCAATCTTTGAAAAATTGCGAAGTTGATCCTGTTCTGAAGAGATTGGTCCAAAATTACTGCGTTCATAACGAAGCATTCCGGTGAGCTGTTCGGGGCCTGTTCGGGTTACTGTATTGATCATACCGGACATGGCATCACCATATTCAGAGTTAAAAAATCCGGTTTGAAAGTCAACTTGCGCAACGGCAAATTGATTTAAACGTGTCCCTTTTCCCTTTCCCCCATAAAGGGGATTTTCAATATACATTCCATCAATCATAAACCCGGTTTCATTCGCTCGACCACCGCGTACGTGAATTTGTTCAATTCCCCGTTCTTCAAAACCGGGAATACC
>JAGLUM010000173.1 GCA_023134755.1 Fidelibacterota bacterium
TTTTCAGTTTTTGGTTCAAAAATCTATATTGATGAGACCTTTCCTCTTACACTGGCACCTATGGAAGTCAAAGAGATCCCGCTCAAATTCTACACGGATTATTTTTGTGAATATAATGATATACTCACGATTGAAACGGATGATTCCCGAAATTTGCTTAAATACATACCAATCTTCGCCAATGCCTTAACATATTATCGTTTAGTTGATAATCAAGATACTGTTGGGTATGAAGAACATGGTAGCGGATGGTTTACCTCGGTTGCGACTGCCTGGTTGGCGACAAGTCGTTGCTCTTACATATATTCAGATGGTTCCTATGCTGACTTTACAAAAGAATTAAAATTCAGTGGTACTTATGATATTCAGTTCATTGTTCCCAGTACAATAAATGCCCATAATCACGCAGATTATATTATTCTGATCGATGGTGTTCCTCAAGATACAGTTGTAGTTGATCAAAATGCAGGCAGTGGGCATTTTGTTTCTATTGGTGAATATGATCTTCCAAAGGATGTGCCTATAACTTTGCGTATTCAGGATAATGGAGGTAATACGAATCCTGGAAGTGTATTGCGCGCAGATGCGGTTAAATTTACTCTCGTAGAAGAAAAATTCGTATCAGAGATCAACCATGCCGGTATCCCGGAAGATTTTAAGTTGTTCCAGAATTATCCAAATCCTTTCAACCCCAGCACACAAATCTATTTCGCTTTGCCACAGCAGAGTGAAGTGCTTATCGATTTCTTTGACTTGCAGGGGAGAAAGGTAGATCAGCAAATTCGTAAAGATTTTGCAGCCGGATACCATAAAATTAATTGGACACCTCAGCAGCTTGCTTCCGGAGTTTATTTGTACCGAGTACAAACAAGTGCCGGTGTTGAAATGAAAAAATGTACATTCATTAAATAGGAAAATTATATATGCCGCTTGTTGTTGTTGGTTCGATAGCACTCGATACTGTCATTACACCTAAAGGACGCCGTGATAATACCGTCGGTGGGTCCGCCACTTTCTTTTCTTTAGCTGCTGCCCGGCAAACACGGGTTCAAATGGTAGGAGTAGTTGGAAGCGATTTCCCAAAAGACGCCATTGAGGACTTTAAAAGTAGAAATATTGATCTGGAAGGCTTAGAGATCCGGGACGGAAAAACCTTCCGCTGGGGTGGGGAATACCGTAAAAGCATGAAGGAACGAAAAACCATCTTTACGGAATTGAATGTTTTTGAGACTTTTTCTCCAATCCTGCCTCCCGCATACCGAAAAACAGAATTATTATTTCTTGCAAATATCCATCCTGAACTACAATTGCAGGTACTGGATCAGATGGAAAATCGGCCCCTTATTGGACTGGATTCTATGAATTTATGGATCAATATCAGCCGTGATAGTTTATTAAAAGCTATCGGTCGTTCGCATATCATTATCCTCAATGACGAAGAGATCATTGAATTGAGCGAAAAACCCTATCTTCCTAATGCAGTGCGATTTATCCAAGATTTAGGACCGCATACGGTCATTGTCAAAAAAGGAAAATACGGGGCTGAACTTTTTTATTACGAGAAACATGCCGTGTATCCTATTTGCCCTGAAGAGCAATTGGTTGACCCCACCGGTGCTGGGGATGCATTTGCAGGTGGATTTATGGGATATTTGGCAAGCAGAAATAAATCGGATTTGCATTTTGAAGATTATAAGGAAGCAATGATTTGCGGAACTGTTTTGGCCTCATTTTTGGTTGAATCATTTTCCACAGATAAACTTGCAGCTATTTCGGATTTGGATATAAGCCAACGACTGCAGACATTTAAAAAAAGCTTATCCTGAAACAATAGAGCTCCCCATACAGTGACCACGGATCACCCAGTCAGTATCAGGTTTTTCAATATCAGTACCTAATAAAAATATTTGTTTACCGGTATTATCTGTTACCGGACCCAGTCCGGCTGCCTGATCAAAACTTTTAATAAGATAGTATACATTTTTAACAGGCAAAAATTGTTCTGACTGTAAACAAACAATACTGCTGTCACGCATTGATATATCTTCATGGTACGAAATGTTGGGTTTGATATTTTTAGTCCATGCATATTGAGCATTGCCTTCCAACACTGCATTTGCCGGATTTTTTATATCGAAGTGGATAGTTTTTCCAAAATACAGCGGTGCCAAAATACCAAAAGTGATATCAGCGATCGAAGATAGGGGCAAGGCGCATACAGCGTCACCGGGACGGAATAACTTGAAGGCATTTCCCACGGCCTGTGCCGCAACAAGCAGGTTATATTGCGAAAACTGATACAAATTGTTTAGAATCAGCGCTTTGTCATCCAAGCGGACAAAAGGAAGTACAATATTATCATTTTTTGTTTTACGAAACTGTAAATCTGAAAGTGAGACACTGGTGCTCCCACTGAAATTAAGATGAAAAGGAATACCCTGAACCAAGAGGATCAGCATTAATAGTATGCTGTTTTCCGTATCATTCATAGACAATACGATATCATTCTGAGTAGATATTTCAGCGTGAAGACACTGTTGAAGCAGGGATGCATAGGTATAGGAGTGATTTGAAAAACACAAAGCCGGATTATTCGGGAATTCCCGGGCATGCTGCATTAATACCGATGCGGTATTCGGAAAGGGGACAATGTGTTCATCATAGGGAATGTCTAAAAAACGACGTTCTGTATTCATGGCACATGTTACATGATTTCAGAATGTATTTCAAGTAGAATTAACTGCAAGAGTTGGGAAGGACCCCTCCAAACCTCCCGTCAGCTGACGGGGAGGCTTCAAA
>JAGLUM010000174.1 GCA_023134755.1 Fidelibacterota bacterium
CTCATCGACCATTCGGCAGTCCACTGCGTGGCTCCAGCCGAAAGGTCTTCGCTCTCTTTCTCCGCTTCTCCCCTCTCTCCCACACCGCTTTTTGTGCCAAAAAGCAAAAACCGCCATTGGCGGTTTTAATGCGGGGACAACGGCGGTCTAGCCGAACACTTATAACTTATTGTTTTAAATTGAGTAAGGAGTGATTACTTGATCAATAACATCTTTCTAGAAATATGCTTATCACCGTATTCTAAACAATAAATATAAATACCGGAGCTTAGATTGCTGGCATTCCACTTAACTTTGTATGCTCCAGCTTGATGATACTCATCAGCAAGCGTTTCCACAAGCTGGCCAGTTATATTATAAACGTCCAGTTTTGCATGAGAATCTTCCTTGATTTCATAGCTGATCGTTGTACTTGGGTTGAAAGGGTTGGGGTAGTTTTGATTTAAGATATATTTATCGGGGATATTCATATCATTTATTTTAACATAGGGGAATTTCCATTGAAGATATGGATAGCCATTGTTTATAAGACTATCAATTCCCCAGGTATCAGTAAAATCCCATCCGGATTCAGAATATGTTGTTATATTTTTCAACTCATCGGATGTTTTTCCAATACCGCCACATGAAGAATCTATTCCTGATGTTTCTATATCCCAAAAGCACAATATTCTTTCATTTACACCGGATCCAACCAACCCACCAATATTTTTTGTCCCGGTTACTTTACCAAGACTATAGCAATATTTTACCTGATTTTGTTCATACTCAAGGCCTATCAATCCACCTATATTTTCATTACCAGTTACATCTCCGGCAGTATAACAATTCTCTACATTGCTATGATATGATGCTCTTCCGATTAAGCCACCAATATTCTTATTCCCTAACACGTTTGATTCGCTATAACAATTAGTAATTTTCGCATTGCTAATACATTCACCAACTATTCCACCAACATCTTCACTACCATTAACTTGTCCATTTGAAGTACAATTACCAATTATTGAAGAATTTCTATTTCTTCCTACTATACCTCCGGCATATTCACCGCCAAAGATCTGGCCCATATTCAGACAATCACCTAAAGTGGATGACCAATCATTGTGTCCTACTATTCCACCAACAATAGTACCTGTGATCTCAGCATAATTTGTACAATTTAAAATCCTGCTTGTATAAGTCCATCCACAAATGCCACCAACATTAGTACCTGATATTTTTCCGCTTACCTTACAGTTTTCAATACGTGACATTTTAGCTCTTGCTGAAATACCTCCAGCTGGATTCGAGCCAATTATATTATCATTTGTTAGATTAAGATTTAAGATGCTTGCTCCTTCACACGCCCCGAATAGTGAAGAATTCCTAACTTTGGGAATGAGCAAACTATCAATTTTATATCCTTGTCCATTATAATTGCCGGAAAAACAATATGGCAAATAATTATTCTCACCTATAGGCACCCATCCTTCTCCATCACACCATGACTTACTTTCTGATGCATTAATATCTGATGTTTGGATATAATAATAGTTGTTATGTTTTGCATTTGAGGTAATCCAGGCTAAATTTGAAAAAGTTGAAATATGGAAGGGGTCTTCTGGGGTTCCATTACCTTGAGAAGGTTTGCCTTCCGAACTTACGATCGTAGCAATTGCACTCCCTTCTAAACATAATTGCCAG
>JAGLUM010000175.1 GCA_023134755.1 Fidelibacterota bacterium
GAATGTAAGTGGAATTTAAACCAGAATTACTTAGGTCTATAGAATCCCATGTCGTTCCGTCAAATTTTATCAAAGATCCATATGGACTTTCATTAGTGGTATATGGTCCAATGGCAGAGATCCATAAGTTGCCACTATCGTCAAAGGTAATATCCTGAATATAAGAATAAGGTAACCCAGAATTGTTTTCATCATAACACATCCAATTTCGTCCATCATATTTGACTAAACCATAACTGGTCCCAAACCACCTAATGTTTTCATAGGTGCATACACAATTAATTTGATCTGTTGGCAAATCGTTTGTTGATGTTTTATAGTATTTCCATTGGTCATCGTGTTTTCTATATAATCCTTTGTTTAATCCATATGTGCCGACATAACTTCCAACCCAATAATCACCATTATCATCAAAATAAAGTCGCCAAATGCTATTTACAGGTGAAGAGGTGTCTTCTTGCCAAGATGTTCCATCAAATTTTGTAAGCCCTTCATGTGTTCCGGCCCAAATATATCCTTCGCTGTCTAGAGCTAAACTACGGACGCTATGAAGTAATCTCGAATCATCAAAATCCCAATGTTTCCATAGAGTATCTTCTTTACAGGCTACACCACCAAATAATCCCATCCATAATTTACCTTCATGATAAATAAGATCATGAACATGTACTGATGGTAGGGGGGAGTTATTTGTGTTAAGAAGAGTAAATGAATTGCCGTCATATTTTAATAAACCTCCAGCTGTACCAATCCAAATATTACCCAAGTCATCTTCTTCAACACAATATGCTCTTCTATCGGGGAAAGCTGGATCATCAAAATCCGTCCAGTTGGTACCGTCATATCGACAGACTGAACAACCAAATAACCCACCACCAACTATCCATAGATTTCCTGAACTATCGAAGAATAAATCCCAGATTTTTGTATCAGTTAATCCCGAATTATACCTGTTGTATACTTCCCAGGTCTCTCCATTAAACTTTACTAATCCATTTCCACCTTTATAAGACCAAAAATCACCTGTACCTAACCAGATATTTCCTACACTATCAACTTCAATTGCTGAAACAGGACATCTTGGAAGGCCATCGTACTTATCAAATATCTTCCTTGATCCATTATTCATATTGATTTGAACAAGAGCAACATCAGTTCCCACCCACATTATGGAATCATCTTGAGCTATAGAGTGAATTTCTCTTCCGCCATATATAAAATGATCCCAATTTTCTGATTCTGCAAAAAGACCACTAATAGGTGTATTAATAAGGATTAGAATAGTCAATACAATAAAGATAATCTTGCGTGTACACATAATTAACCTCAATAGTTCAATACTAAAACATACAACTTCTATCAACACAAAATCAACTCATAAAAGAAACATCTTCATATGTAATAAAGTTTTCA
>JAGLUM010000176.1 GCA_023134755.1 Fidelibacterota bacterium
TTCCTTCACGCTTAGAGCAGGTTTTACACAAAAGCAAACAAAGCCTGCGAATGCCAGCAGATTTTGAGGCATTTAAACAGTACTTACTTTCGTAACTCGTAAACCGTGAACCGTGAACTGTAAACCGTGAACCCTACTTATCCGGCGTAGCTCCGATGTATATCGGGGCGAAGACGGAACCCCTCAACTCTTCTTTAAAACTTGCCTCAAGATTTTTCAAGTTTTCACAAGTTTTTTACACAATAACTCAATAAAAACTAAAAAAAACTTGCCTCAAGTTTTTTGCATAGATTTTTGCAACAAAATCAACAAAAATCAATATATAGACAGTACTTCTTGCAAAAACTTGCCCCAAGATTTTTACAAATTTCCACAAATTTTTTGCACAATAACTCAATAAAAACTAAAAAAACTTGCCCCAAGTTTTTTTAATTTTAATTTTCTTTTTTCACATACTATGAACTATTACATTTCAACATGAAGATAAAAGGGTAAAATATGAGTAAAACAATCTGTCTGCGCAATGGAACGGTTTTTACGGGAATTGCCATGGTTCCGCATACATCTGTAATAATCGAAGACGGGAAAATTGCAGATGTTATCAGCAATGATAAATTAGACACACTGAAGCTGCCAACAGATACTACAATGATATATGTAAATGGCGCCTATATTGCTCCGGGTTTTATTGATACACATATTCACGGTATTCACGGATATGATACCTCTGATGCCAGTGTGGATTCCATTTTGGAGATGTCAAAGGCCCTGATAAACTATGGTGTAACGGCATTTTGTCCCACATTGTATCCTCAAGATCATGATACCTTTATGAAAAGCATTGAATCCATCCGGGATGCCATGGGACATGAAGAGGGTGCGAAGATTTTCGGCGCAAACCTTGAAGGACCTTTTATCTCGCGCGAGAAACACGGTGCTCTGGATCCGAAATATATGCAGCCGATCAACATGAAGAAAATGGAAGAATACAATAAAGCAGCCGGAGGAAATATTTCCATTATGACCGTTGCTCCGGAACTTGAAGGTATTCATGAACTGGCTTTGTATTGTGCTAAGAACGGCATTGTTCTGGCCGCGGGGCATTCCGATGCAACTTATGATGACATGATGGAAGGAGTCAAAACCGGGATTTTGCACTCCACCCACTTCTTTAATGCCATGCGGCGCCTGCATCACCGCGATCCTGGGGTGGTGGGAGCTATCATGATTTATCCGAATATCGCTTGCGAAATTATTGCCGACGGTTACCACCTGCATCCTGCTATTGTGAAATTACTGGGCCGCGTGAAACCGATCCATAAAATTGTTTTAGTTACCGATTCACTTAAGCCGACAGGGCAGACATCCGGTAAACTTATGGCAAACAATGAAGAAGTATATTGTAAAAACGGTCTCTTTGTCCGCAAAGCAGATGAAACCATTGCCGGATCGGCATTGACCATGATCAAGGGTGTGCGAAATCTGGTGGAAGATATGGATGTACCGCTTGAGGATGCTCTTCGTATGGCCAGTTGCAATCCCGCTACAGTTATCAGCAAGCAAATTGAGACCGGCTATATTATGCCCGGTCGAGATGCAGATATTGTTGTTTTCGATAAAGATTATAATATCAAACTGACCATGGTGAATGGGGATATAAAGAAGAAGTAAAAAGATAGAAGAGACAAGGCACTGCCTTGTCTGTGCTTATGATTGGAAATATAATTGTAAAAAAATCACCTGCTTGGCCCCGATTACCAAGACTTTTGCA
>JAGLUM010000177.1 GCA_023134755.1 Fidelibacterota bacterium
CTGTCCTACGGCGGTTTGCCGTAACGTGAGATTGGTGGTTTCTTTTACTTTCATAACAACAAACAGACCGGAAACTAAAAAGGCAACAGCGGTAAAGAAAAATAATGAGTCATAGGAAACATCGAATAAGAAACCACCGATGGCGGGGCCTGCTCCCCACCCGATATTACCGGCCATCCGCATCAGGGCATATCCACCTGAACGTTTTTTTGCAGGCAGAATATCCGCTATCATCGCTGAAGCAACGGGTTGGAAAAAGGATGATATTAAGTACTGACTGAGTAAAATGCCTGCCAACACCCAAATACCGAGGTCCGCCCGGATAGTGAGTCCCGCAAGCAGAAATATAAGGCTGCGACTCAGCTGGCTCCAGACCATTAACCCCTTTCGGCCAATCCGGTCGGACAAGGACCCGCCTATACTTTGTGACACGGTACGGCAAATGGCTGCCGCGAGAAAAAACAAAGAAATGTGGGTCATAGAAACCCCACGAACCGTATGAAAATACACAGTCATAAAGGGGACAACTGCACCAAATCCAAGAGAATTGATAAACCATCCTACCATTAAGGCATGCAGACGATTATCAATATTTTTTATATCTTGTATTTTCATCTACCCGCTTGTAATAAGTGAATTAATATTTCAGGGGATAATTCAGCGTAATCTGAAACGATCATATCTGCTTCGTGTAAAATACTTTTATCAAACGTAGTGGAAATAGCAATAACTTTGGCACCGGCTGCTTTTCCGGAACGAATCCCATTTACCGAATCCTCAATAATAATGCATTCTTGAATTGGAATACCGATTTTTTCAGCCGCCATCAGATACGGTTCGGGATGTGGTTTGGTGTTCTGTACTTCCGTGGAGGTAATCATCATCGAAAATATATTATCAATCGAAATATTCTCAAAGGTCCATTCCATGATTTTCCGTGATGTGGATGTCACCAGCACATCCTGAAATTGCGTCCGGCAAGCGTTAAAAAGATCTAAAAAACCGGGTATATACCGCATATTCCGTTTAAATTCATCTAATAGATCAATCTGGTAGTCCCGTTTCAGACATTCAAGGTTTACTTTTGAATGAAATTTTTCATCAATATACAAAAAAACCGCTTTCGCATCTTTTCCTTTAAAAAACAACCAGTCTTCCGGACCCACCTTGATACCATATTTCTTAAATTGCTTATTCATGGCAACTTCATACAGCGGTTCACTATCTACAACTACACCGTCAAAATCCATTAGTAATCCATATTTTTTGTTCATATAAAAAAATCCCCGTAATTAATACGGGGAATATAGAAAAATATTATAATAGGTTGAAATAATTATTTGTTTTTGTTTCTCTTATATAAAATAGAAGCCGGCAGTACGATTACATAGCCGATAGTTAAAATAATCGGACTTACATACAAGGAGAGAGCATCATAGGTGTCTCCGAGGGCCATGACAATGTAACCGATAGTAATGACAGCCAGACTTGCCAGAAAAATATATAAATTCACTCTTGATAATCCCAATGATTGAAAAAATTCGTTTGTTTTCATAAGAAGGTCCTCGTTTTTATAATTTTACTTATTCTCTATGCCAGATGCAAGATTTACCTTGATTTGATGATGTTTATTAATCTGTCAACAATGCCTTCTAAGGTAAGGGTATTTGTTTTGTTCCCATTCTCAAACAGAATGACATTCCCATCCCCTGTTCCTGCAATACCCAGATCCGCTTCCCGTGCTTCTCCGGGTCCATTGACTACACAACCCATTACTGCGACAGTTACATCCTTTTTAATATTTTCCACGCGGGATTCCAGTTCGTTTGCTATTGCGGCAACATCGTAGGAACAGCGTCCGCAAGTCGGACAGCTGATGACTTTTACTCCATCACGACGCAGATTCAGTGTCTGTAAAATTTGTTTTGCTACTTTTATTTCCTTGACGGGATCTGCAGATAACGATACCCGTAAGGTATCTCCAATGCCATCCGCTAAGAGGGCACCGATCCCCATTGACGAACGGATGCTTCCTGACTGTTCCGTACCCGCTTCCGTTACACCGAGATGCAGCGGGTAATCAAAGCGCTGCGAAAATATCCGGTTAGCGCTGATCATGGTTACAACATCAGATGCTTTGATCGAGACAATAATATTCTTAAAATCTTGTTCTTCGCACAGACGAATATGACGTGCTGCACTTTTTACCAAGGCTTTAGGTACTGGATGGCCGTATTTCTGAAGCAGATCTTTTTCCAGAGACCCTCCGTTTACTCCGATACGAATTGGAATACCGTAGGATGTACAGGCAGATAAAACCGCTTTAATACGTTTCTCAGAACCAATGTTTCCGGGATTAATACGGATTTTATCCGCGCCGGCATCCAGCGAAGCTAAAGCAAGTTTGTAATCAAAATGAATATCTGCAACAAGCGGTATGAATATCCTTTTTTTTATCTCGGCAAAGGTGTTGACAGCTGCTGAATTAGGGACGGCCATTCGCACCAGTTCACATCCTGCCGCTTCCAGACGGTGGATCTGTTCAATGCTTTTTTCAACATTATCCGGAGCCGTATTGATCATACTTTGGATCGATACAGGAGCATCTCCCCCGATATGGATATTGCCAACCTGGATTTTTTTTGTTTTTCTGCGTTTTATCATGATATCCTGTCATTTTCTTTTAAAATATAATCATTTTTCTGAAAATATTCCCTGTTTTATTTTTGGAAAAATAAATAAATTGTATTCAATCCAATGTAAATCCCATTCTCACAAAAGATAATTAATTTGTAAATGATTGCATAAACTATTATTATACAAAATAAGCTGTAAATAAATATTGATTCGGTTATAATGTACAATAATATGAATGCTTCTAAAAAATCAAGGTAAATTAAAAATTATATTTATTCAACTACCAAGTGTCAGAAATCAACGAAAAAAAACAAGGGAAATGATATGAAATATTTAGCAGTAATTTTGATTGTCTTGGGTGCATTTATCGTATTTTCCTGCTCGATAGAAGATTTATTTAAGCAACCGACCGTTGAAATTACAGGATATACGCTGAAAGGCCTCCCGGCTGATACCGCTTTTCTTGATATTGATATGACCGTTTTAAACAACGATCACCGTCAAGTCCATGTTGCTGATGTGGATTACTCGATTGTCCTGGAAGGTATTACTTTGCCTGACCAGACTGCTATTATCAATCAAGATATGTACCCGGATTCTTCTATGGACCTGACATTGCCGCTGTCCATGCTTACCTCTGATGCCGTTAAAATCCTGGCTAAACTCGATGCCGGTGAAGAACTTGATTATTCGGTTACCGGACTTTTTCATGTTGACGATCCTGTCTTTAATTTATTTGATCTCCCGCTCAATGTGTCCGGGACAGCTACTGTTGATGCAGGATACGAAGATTTCTATGCAATGCCGGAAGTGAGTGTTCATGATATCTCCGGTAACTTCACTGCAAATGGCACTGACTCTTATATATTTGATTTCGAAGTTTCCTGCTTTGTTCAGAACATGGATAGTCGCAACGTGACCATCGATGAAGTTGAATATCTGGTATATATCGAAGGCATTCCCTCAGAAACACATCTGTATTCAGAAACCTATTCAGAAGCTCTTGAGATCGACGGGAACGGCTCAGATTCTCTCAGATTACCTATTATGTTGACTTTAGATGCCACATCAGGCGCTCAACTTGCCTCAGCGATCCAGGATGGAAGCATTGATTATGTTGTAGAAGGTATTTTTCATGCCACAGAAGTTGACAGTATTGATATAGATTTTTCATTACCGCTTTACATTACGGGCAATATGAGCGCCGATATTTTTTCAACTCTTTTTGTACAACCCACAGTTGAGATCATTGGCTACACCCTCAAAGAACTTCCCGGAGACACGACTTATCTTGAAATTGACATGCTTCTTACAAATAACGACACCCGCACCGCTCTTATCGCTGATGTGGATTATCAGGTGGTCATTGAAGAAATTACAGCCTTAGAAGAACATGTTGATATCAATCAAAGTATCGGAGCAACACCGCTTGAATTGACTTTGCCTCTCACCTTGCTAACCTCAGATGCTATTCAGATCCTGGCAAAATTAGATGCCGGCGAGGAACTGGCTTATAAAGCAACCGGAACCTTCCATATTGATGATCCGGTTTTAGAAGCATTTAATCTACCTATCAATATTGAAGGCATAGCCAGCGTTGAGGTTGGTTATGAGGAATTTTACGAACAACCCAATATTGAACTTTTGAACATAAAAGGTGATTTCACCGAAGATACTCAAGGAAACTATGTTTTTAATTTCGATGTTACGTGCATGATACAAAATATGGATACAAGAAGCGTCACGTTGAATGAGATCGAGTATGTTGTTAATATTGAAGAACTGCTTTCCGAAACACAACTTTATTCCGACAGCTACAGCAATCCTTTTACTATTGCTGCAAGCGGTTCAGATTCCTTGAGTCTGCCGGTCGTACTGACCTTGGACGAAAGTACAGGTGCTCAATTAGCCCAGGCTATTAAAGACGGAACAATTGATTATTCAGTTGAAGGTATCATTTCTATCATAGAAGTCAATGGTTCAGCTTTTGAATTCGCATTGCCCATTTACATCACAGGAAATACCTCAGCCGATATTTTTGCCGCTCTCTTTGAACAACCCACGATCGAGGTCACCGGTTATACCTTAAAAGAACTCCCCGGCGATACGACTTATCTTGATATCGATATGCTTCTCACCAACAACGACACCCGCACAGCGCACATCTATGATGTTGAATATCAGGTGATCGTCGATGGCATTACCGCTTTGCCCGAACATGTTATTGTTGATCAAACAATCCCGGCTGACACCATTACACTGACCCTACCCCTTACCTTCCTGACAAGTGACGCCATCCAGATGCTGAGCAAACTGGATGAAGGCGGAGAACTGCCCTATGCCGTGACCGGTACCTTCCATGTGGATGATCCGGTCTTGGAAGAATTTGATCTGCCCATTGATATTTCAGGTACAGCTACCATTGACGTGGGATTTGAAGATTTTTATGAACAACCCGAAGTTACGGTAATCAGTATCGATGGTACATACCGTATCAATGGATTTACCTCCTACACTTTAAATTTCGATGTGGACTGCTCGGTCCATAATCTGGATTTACGGGAAGCAACCATTGACGAAGTTGAATATACCGTCACCATCGAAGATGTAAAATCCAATAAACATTATTATTCGAATACCTATTCGACGAATTTTGTTATTGCAG
>JAGLUM010000178.1 GCA_023134755.1 Fidelibacterota bacterium
TATGACCCCTTGGAATTTTGCACTCGATTTAAAAGAAGTTGTACTCGATTTCGCGTATTTAAGTCTATTTCTTGTCGTTAGAACTTTACTTCAGCGTTACATCCCGTTTTTTCGAAAATTTCTGATCCCCAATAATATCATTGCCGGATTCTGCGCCCTTATTCTAGGTCCGCAGATCCTGGGTGCGATCTGGCAAATACGCTGTGGTCATTCCATTTTATAATCGGTATTTTGCTGTCCATTCTTGTTCGGAACATTCTGGACTGGATCGGCAAAAGCTATATCATTGATGAAGGACTGATGAACCGGGTCAATGGAGTCGCCATTGATTATCTGGTTGTTGCCGCTATTGCCGCTATCTCTATTCCGATTCTCGCAAAATATTGGCTTTCCATTACTATGATAGCAGCATTGGGCGGATTGGGAACTGTCTTCTGGCTGTACTGGGCATCTTACCGCATTTATGATGATTATCCTTTCGAACGTTTTGTTGCTGTATTTGCTGAAATGACCGGTACTATTAATTCATCATTGACCCTTATTCGTATAATGGATCCCAGCTTTAAAACCACTATCGCAGAAGACTCCATTTATGGTTCCGCCATTACGATAGGATTCGCTTTCCCGATGCTGGTAATGATGAATATTCCTACCATGTTCTTCCCGGAAAATCTGCTGAAAGGCTATTGGGTGGCTCTGGGCGTTATTTTAGCGTATACTGTTTTGTTGTTTATTTTCTGGCGAGCGATCGGATATATCAAATTTAAAAAACAATTGAATTAAGCAATCTGCTTACATAAACATCAGTAATCCCGTTTCACCTTCACCCCTTTGGGGTTATGGCGGACGGGATTTTTGTATAGTTGTTCTCATTTTTTTGTTCGCAAAAGATAGTTAAATTTACTAACTTCAATCGTAGGATTGAAATCAGATTATGAAACATAAATTTATCGGTATTGCGGGAAATATTGGCGTAGGGAAAACAACGTTTACAAACTTGCTTTGTGAGCGTTTCGGTTGGGATCCACATTATGAGGTCGTTCTTGATAATCC
>JAGLUM010000179.1 GCA_023134755.1 Fidelibacterota bacterium
GGATCTGCATGATGAAAACCTGTTCACCATGGGTGAAATTGGTTAAATTTTTCATTTCTGTAATTTTGATAGTGCGATCATAATCTTTAGATTTTTTATTTTCAGAGATCATGACAGATTCAGGAGAACTAATTCTAAAAATATTATGGGTGCCGTCATACACGCGGATCACATAAAGTTGTCCATTCTTGTCTGCTGTTACGGAATAAATACGGGCATCGTATGTCAGGCGTGTTAGTTTTTTTGTTTCAAAATTATATTCCATCAGGTCAAACCAGGTAGAGCCGTAGATATTAGATTTTTGACGTTGGGAAAAATAGACCTTTTCACCGTTCGGTGACCAGGCGACATTACCGCGTACACGGTTTTTTGATATTTTTTTTGCTTTCCCGTTTTCCATCGTGTATAAAAAGTTAAAACTGATATAGTCATATCCTTTACTGGATTGAAAAACAAAATGTTTTCCGTCGGGTGAGTAAGAAGAGAGAAAATTTCCGGGACCTTCGTCAAAAAAAACATCCCCTTCCTCAAGATGTTCACAGATAGTTACGGTATGGTTTAAATAATCTGCCTGAGTATGATCCATAAATTCGTTATATAATTCTTTTCCGCTTATCCCGGTGACATCTTTTAGTATCCGGTTAAATGAAAGTTGCAATTTATTACGGGCTGCCTTGGCGATCTTAGCATGGATGCTACTGCCAAAGCGATCTGCCAGATAGGAGGCAAAAGCATATCCGGTATTATAGACCACCTCATTTCCAATTCCGGAATGTCCAAAATGGCCGATATCGTTCCAGCTCATAAAGCGGTTGGTAAGAGTACGATCCCGTAAGATCATATCCCGGTGCGAATCCCAGAAATCATGCTGGCTTTTTTCATATTGATATTGCGCCACGCCTTCTGCCCACCACATGGGAACAATGGAATTGGCAATTGGAAAAGAACCGATACCCTTAGGATATTCAAGGATAATATTTTCTTTTATTGGAATTTCGCGGTCAATCCACTGCAGGTAAAACATGGGAATATTAATTGGATATTTCATGGAGGCGCCAAGGGAAATAATATGAGAAAATTCATGGGTCAGTACATTCCACATCCATTGGTGATTTCCCCGCAGATCAAATTCTAATGGAGATGCCCAGATAATAATTTTATTGTCGAAATAGTATGCCCCGCCATTGGCATAATCATCCGTATCCTGAATAATAATATGGGTTTTTTCTCTAGGTTCCCACTGATACAGCCCGGTGACATAAGGATAGATGGTCTCTGCTACTTCCATGGCCATGCGCAGGGACCAATCTGTACCCTCATGATAATGAAACACGAAATGCTCGGTATGCACTGTCTTCCACTCAAGTTCAGGGTGATGCGGCTCATATTGTGCCAGGAGCGGTGTCAGCATGGCAGTGATAATGAAAAAGAACAGGATAAATTTTCGTGATATAGTCATATTATTTTAAAATAGCCGGTTTAACAAAATAGGTTTCAGTTTCGCCATTACCGCTAACATCAATCTTCGCGATATATACACCGGATTCCAGAGCAGAAACATCCCAGAGGACTTCATTCCACTGATCATCAACCGGAGTTTGTGTTAATGTCTCAATAAATCGTCCGCTCAGTTGATAAATATTAATAGTAACAGATTGTGCTCCGCATGCAAAATAACGAAAACGCGTAGTATTGTTCTCGATTGGATTAGGATAATTATAGATCAGTCCATCTTTAATTAATGTTTGAGATACAAGCGGTGTCGCTGTTTGAGTGACACGATGTGTGTTTGAATATGCTGCGTCTTTTCCCTGATATCCCCAATAGACAGAATCACTGGCGATAGTATAGATACTACCATCAGCAACAAGCCAGGCGGTATCAGCAGATACCTGTTCTATGAACAGGGATGTCGCATCAACAGGAGCAGGAAGTGAATATTCAAGCTCACCACCCGTATCGTATACATCAATGACTCCGGATGGATCATAGGCGACAATGTGCGGACTACCATCCAGATAATATAGCCTGAGTTTTTCGTATGCATGAAAGATGGGAAACCCATCCAAAAGATAACCGTAATGAGTAAATGCCGATAATGTAAGTTGACCTAAATAATCTGATAATACCAGGATCTCAAATAATCCGTCATCATTTAAATGAATGGGTATCAGCTGCCGGATGTGATGGTCCGCAGCCAATACGGGTCCGCCAGGGTAGGAAAAGCCTTCATTGCCCGCGGTAATAAGGGTATCATTCATAAGAACCGCGTCACTTGCATTGACAAACTGCAGTGTTTGTTGATGCAGGTAAGGAATAAAAGATAAGGATCCGGTATCAAGAACTGTCGTGGTCCAGGAAGCGATATTCAGTATGCATAATTCATCTTCCTGTATTGCGGGAGGTAAAAAGAGCGTATCTCCTAAAATCGCCAGATGATCCAGATCCAGATTGTGATCGAGATTTTTTATATTCACTACAGTTAATGTTGAGGGTACACCGGTATAGGCAAGATGCGTAATCTCGGCACCGGATGCGCCGTTCACTATCTGCACAATGCCGTTATTTCCCTGTAGAACATCATTGCTTAGCGCCAGCAGGGCGGTTTTATCTTTTTCATAGGTACTATCATGATTGTAGACCTTAATAAGATTGTATCCATTGAATAAATACAGACTGCTGTCCCGGTACCCAATAAGTGCTCTGGTGTTTGAAAAATATGCCGGAATGGCGGTTGTCATTTCATCAAAAACAAGATGGTGAAAATTATATTTTACAGGAGAATCTATTTCCAGCTGAATGACAACAGAGTCAGCATAAAAACGAAAATCCCGGATATTTATTCCGGTAGGAAGTCCGTAAACAGAGCGTGTGTCGGGATGCGTAGTGTCATTAAACTGCATTTTGTATGCACTGGGATTATTATCGCTATAGGCCGGGTTGTTTTTAAACCACATATCCCATTTCCAGCCGTTATTTATTGACGGATCGAAGGTGTTATAGAATTTTCCTATATCATCTCCACCATCGGCTTCAACAAGATTTAGTATAGGTATATCCCCGCCATTAGGATTTTCGTTAAAAACATCCGGTTCCACCACATGCCAGATCAGCAGACCGGAAGTAGGGAGGCTAAGGTCATAATTACTTAAGCTTGTAAGAACACCGTTTTCCAGGGTGTAATTGACAACCCCCATAGAATCCATCACCTGGAGGACATCCAGATAGTTTGTAATATCACCCCGCATCCATAAGATTGAATCTGCCCATACGCCGGTGTTTTTTCGGAATTCCAGCAAAAAATACTCATTACTGCTGATAGGGATCTCATATACAAAATTAGGAAGAAGGTTAACAAACTGACTTCGATTGAGCACCCGGGGTTCTACCGCGCCTAAAAGATACCGCTCGAATGCGCTGGGTCTAATAGGACACAGTCCGCTGCCGTTATTGGAACCTTGATCCATGAGTCCGTAAATTCCGGCACCGGA
>JAGLUM010000018.1 GCA_023134755.1 Fidelibacterota bacterium
GGTGTTACTTACGCACTTGAATTCTAAAATTTTTTAGATAAAAAAATAAAAGCCCTGTTTCTCAGACAGGGCTTTTTTTATATACTTATAAAGGTTTTATTTATTTCTGAATTGTGTATATTTACAAGTGTATAAAAAAGGAAAAAATATGAATCAGTTTATTTTTCGCGAATATGATATACGGGGTATTGTAAAAACAGATTTTACAGATGATGTTGTAATTGATTTGGGAAAAGGATTTGGAACATGGTTGATTCGACATGAAGCTAAGCGGATGATCTTAAGTGGGGACATTCGTATGACAACCCCGCATTTAAAAGAAATGTTTGCAAAAGGTGCAATCTCAGCCGGTATTGATGTGATAGATATTGGTATTGTACCGACTCCTTTAAATTACTACAGCCAGTTTATCCGGGACGTGGATGCAGCTGTTCAGATTACCGGTAGCCATAATCCTCCGGAATTTAATGGGTTTAAATTATCTTATGATCAGCAAGCCTTTTTTGGCTCGCAAATTCAGGAAATTAAAGAATTAATACTTGCAGACGATTTTGAAACCGGAGAAAGTTCTTATACAACAGATGATACGATCACTGATGCGTATCTAAATGAAATTTCCAAAAAAATTAATATTAAACGTACTATGAAGGTTGTTATTGATTCGGGAAATGCTGCAGGCGGTTTGGTCGCACCCGATTTATTTAAATTATTAAATGTTGAATTAACGGAACTCTATAGTGAAATTGACGGAACCTTTCCCAATCACCACCCTGACCCAACCGTTGAAAAAAACATGCGGGATCTCATTAATTTAATGAAAACTGGTAACTACGATGTAGGTATCGCCTATGACGGAGATGCTGACCGTGTTGGCGTTATTGATAATAAAGGACGAATTATATGGGCAGATCAACTCATGGCCTTATTTTTACCTGAAGTTATTACCAGTCCCGGAACCCCCATCGTTTTTGATGTAAAATGCAGTCAGGTTTTAGAAAATCAGGTGGTGAAATATGGCGGGAAGCCCATTATGTGGAAAACCGGACATAGCTTATTAAAGCAAAAAATGAAAGAATTACAGGGACCTTTTGGAGGTGAAATGAGCGGACACATATTTTTTGCTGACGATTACTACGGTTATGATGATGCAATTTATGTCTCTGCCAGACTGTTACAAATGTTGTCGCGTTCCGATAAACCCTTAAGTGAATATCTTGACGCATTACCAAAATTTGTATCTACACCTGAAATTCGTCTTTTAGCTGAATCTGATCAGGCTAAATTTGATATAGCACAAAACGCTTTTGACTATTTTTCAGAAAACTATGACTGTATTACCGTGGATGGTGTTCGTATTCGTTTTAAAGACGGATGGGGACTGGTACGCGCATCCAACACACAGCCGGTTATTGTTACACGATTTGAAGCAGATACTCTAGAAGCTTTAGAACGTATTAGAAAATTGGTAATGGATAAATTATCTGAATTTGGAACATTAACAGAAGAGTAATTACAATATTGAAGTTTAATACATATTATTCGGATTATATCCCGTGGTTTGACAGAAAACTAAAACGGAGTATTCAAACACCATCTCCGGCATCTTTGTATGCTCCGATCCAGTATGTTTTAAATCATTCTGGCAAACAATTAAGGCCGTCTATCTTGTCTGCTGTAGCGGAAGTGTTTGGTAATGTTTCAAAAAAAGAATCATTTGCAGCAGCAAGCAGTGTAGAGATGATGCATAATTTCACCCTTATTCATGATGATATTATGGATGATGATTTATTACGGCATGGAAAAGAAACCGTTCATAAAAAGTGGAATAAAAATAAAGCGATTCTTTCCGGAGACGGGCTTTTTACTATCGCCTTGTCCCAGCTTAACTATTATACATATAATCCGAAAATGTATGTCCGGTTAATTCCAAAATTACTTAATGCTGTCATAAAAGTCTGTGAAGGACAGGCAGAAGATATGGAATTTGAACAGCGGAATGATGTTCATTTAGATGAATATCTTGACATGGTGACAAAGAAAACAGCATATTTGCTAGCGATTTCAGGCCGATTGGGTGCCATCATTGGAGGCGCGTCTGAAGCAGAAGAAAAACAGGTTGAGGCTGTGCTTCTTCAGCTTGGTATTGTGTTTCAAATTCAGGATGACCTACTTGAATTAACATCAAATTCTGAAAATATGGGAAAGACTTTGGGTAGCGATTTAATAAAACAAAAAAAGACCTATCCTTACCTTTATGCAAAGCAGGAACTGTCTGAAGATACGTGGCAAATATTTCTGGAATTAATTCAAAAAGATGTGATTCTAAAGCATGGCATAAAACCGGCATGCGAACTTCTGAAAGAAAATTTTATATTTGATAGGATACATGAAGTTATTAAATTACGTAATGAAACTATTCAGAACATGATCAAAGATTTACCCGCCAGGACGCAGGAGATGTTTTACAGCATTGTATTATTTATTATGAACAGAGGAAATTAATGATATTAAAAGAAGTAACAATCTTAAATAAACAAGGCTTACATGCTCGCCCGGCAACCGCTTTAGTGAATACTGCTGCAAAATTTAAATCTGAAATTTTTATATGCCGGGATGGCAAAAAAGTGAATGGCAAATCTATTTTAGGATTATTGGTCCTTGCCGCAGAATATAGATCTAAGCTTTTAATTGAAGCAGACGGATCCGATGAAAAGGAAGCTATTGCTGCTCTCGAACAATTGGTTTTGGATCATTTTGGGATGGGTGCAGGCAGTTAATTTATGGTAAAACACAAAAACATCACGGTGCTTCAAGGATTATCTGCATCACCGGGAATTGTAGAAGGGCAGGCCTATGTTCGAAAGGTGGATAATGAAACCATTATTCCCCGTACCTTAATTCCCGTAGACAGAATAGAAGATGAGATAAAACGCCTGAAAAAAGCACAGAATATGGTTGCCGAAGAACTGGAAATCTTACGTGAAAAAATTGCCAACCATCTTGGACCTGCATATAGTGATATAATTACCGCGCAGCTTGCCATCCTGCGTGATGATGAAATATTAAAAGAAGTTCGGGCTTATATGCTGGAACATCATGTAAATGTGGCATTTACCTACCGGGTTGTGGTTAACCAATACGTTGAAATTATAGAAGATCACACGTCAGAATATTTTAAAGAACGTGTGGCGGATATTCGTGATATCAAACAGCGTGTTCTCCGCGCACTTATTTCCAAACGGACTGTTTTATCATCATTGGGTCTTGATAAGCCAACTATTTTTGTTGCCAAAGATTTAAATTCCACCGATATCATGATGCTGGTGTCCGAAAATATTATTGGTTTTGTTACAGAATTAGGCGGTAAAACCTCTCATGTCGCAATCATGGCAAGAACCATGAATGTCCCTATGCTGGTTGGTACTAAGGATGCAACCCATCTTATTGAATCCGGTCAATCCCTCATATTGGATGCCGATCATGGAAAACTGATTTTACAGCCCAACCAGGAAATGCAGGATGAATATCGACGCGAAATCAATATACTAAAAAAACAGGATCAGGCATTTCAAGCTGCTCATAACCAGAAAGCAATAACTAAAGACGGGTACAAACTTAAACTTTCAGCAAATATTAGTCTGCCATTTGAAGTCAATGATGTCAAAAAATACGGCGGAGAAAGTGTCGGCTTATACCGCACCGAATACCTTTACTTGATGAAACAACATCTTCCATCGGAAGAAGAGTTGTTTAATGAATACCGGCATGTGGTGAAATCCATAGCAAAACAGGGGGTAATGGTCCGAACTATTGATTTGGGGGGAGATAAAATGACCTCATTCGGGGATGAGGATATCCATGGTGAAGCTAATCCAATTATGGGATATCGTGCTATTCGGATATGTCTGGATAAACCCCCAATTTTTATTACGCAAATACGAGCTATTCTAAGAAGCTCTGCGTTCGGAAAAGCTTCTATCATGCTTCCGATGATTACACATCTTGAGCAATTGACAGAAAGCCTACAATATATAAACGATGTAAAACACACCTTGGATAAAGAAAATATTCCCTATGATAAATCTATTAAAGTCGGGATGATGATTGAAACACCATCCGTTGTAATGAATATTGAATCATTTGCAGACAAGGTTGATTATTTTTCTATCGGAACGAATGATTTAACTCAATATAGTTTGGCAGTTGATCGCGGAAATGAACGGGTTACGGATGTATATAACCACTATGACCCGGCTATCATTAAAATGATTAAAAAAATAGTGGATACCGGACATAAATTTGGTATTCCGGTATATGTCTGCGGCGAAATGGCCTCAGAGAACAGGGCTTTAATTCTTTTTCTTGCAATGAAAGTAGATGGTGTAAGTGTTGCACCGCGTTATATTGGTTCCGTGCGCCACTTTATTAAGAGAAGTTATCAAAAAAAAGCTCAAGAACATTT
The DNA here is from genome assembly GCA_023134755.1 of Fidelibacterota bacterium. Taxonomy (GTDB): domain Bacteria; phylum Fidelibacterota; class Fidelibacteria; order Fidelibacterales; family Fidelibacteraceae; genus M50B103. Next base: position 4,463 of record JAGLUM010000018.1, read on the forward strand.
TGATAAAATAACAAAACTGACAATACGTCAGGATATCATAGAATACCTGGATAAATTAATACAATAATTATTCTTCGGAATCGAGTAGAGTAGAAAGTGCCTGTCTGGCTGCCCGTTGACTGGCGGCCTTTTTTGTGGTTCCTGTTCCTGTGCCAAGCCATTCTTTTCCAATTAGCACAGAAATTTCGAAATATTTCCCATGAGCGGGACCTTCCTCATGTGTGGTAACAAATTTCGGCATGTCCAGATTATGCTGCTGGCAATATTCTAACAATTTTCCCTTATAATTTTGGATTTCTGCAGCTGGCAGTAAGCGTTTATGTTTGGATAAAAGTGTTTGATAGGTAAAATTATACGCTGCCTTATAACCACCATCCAAATAAAGTGCACCAAGAAAGGATTCATATATATCACATAAAATTGAACTTGAATTTCTTAAATTATCATTTTCACCGCTTTTACCCAAAAGTAAAAACTGCCCGAAATGCAATCCCCGGGATACCGAAGCCAGAGTTGTACGGTTTACAAGCTTCGCCCGCATTTGAGTTAATTCACCTTCAGCGGCCTCTGAGAATTGTTCAAATAAAAAGCGAGTAACAATCATCTCGATGACTGCATCACCGAGAAACTCCAGACGTTCATAAGAATCAACCTTGGTTTGAATCTGATAATCAATTGCGGAGGTGTGCGTAAAAGCCTGCCTTAAAAGGTCTTCATCATCAAAAGAATAAGAATATACATTATAAACTTTTTTAGCAAGCCGATGAGGTTTGTTTGGAAAGAACGAAAAATAAATCGTTTTAATTCGATTAAGGATATTAACCATAATAAAATTGGATGGATAAAATATAAGAACAATCTATCACGTTCTTATATTTTATCTATCCAAAAATTAACTTTCTTTTGGTGTAATTACCGGACGATTTTTATAATAACCGCAATGCTGACAAACATGGTGTGGCATTTTTGGTTGTCCACAATGCTCACAGGTTGATACAGCAGCTTCTTTAAATTTGTAATGTGTCCGACGCTTTGCGCCACGTGTGTGAGATATTCTGCTTTTTGGATTGGCCATTTATTCCTCCGCATTTTCAAGCGATTTTTTCAATTCTTTCAATTTATTCCATCTTGGATCATACTGTTCTCTTTTACAGGAGCATAACTCATAATTTAAGTTTACACCGCATTTTGCACATAAACCTTTACATTCAGTAGAACATAATTTTTTAAATGGTATATTTAAGATCAAAGTCTCCCGAACATAAGGCATAAAATTAATTTCAACATCCTGCGGTGATAAAAGCATGAGATGATCATCCTTTACTGTATCTTCTTCAGAGGTAAAAATGACATTAAAAGATGTATTAATATCAAAATCATATTTACCAAGACATCGATCACAGGTTAATTTAAAGCCTGTTTTTATTGTCCCTGAAGAGGTATAACTGCCTCCCGAATGGTAGATTGATATATCAACCTGAACATCTTTGGAGAGCATGGGAATGTTAAAATCTTCTTTTTTTCCTGTAAAGTCAAAGAACGTTATATCATCAGAAATATGAGATATCAAAATTTTCATAACCTGCAAAGATAAAATAGAAAATGCTGTTAGTCAAGTATTTTAAGACAGAAGTTTATGCGCCATTATTTAGGCAATTTTCTGAATAATTTATAAGAATAAAATGGTATTGTATAAGCTAAATACTGTTATTTTATTCTATCTATCCAGGGTTCAAACTCAGTATTATCCAGCATGGTTTGGCGGGAAATCTTTGCTTCTTGATAGCTCACATAATGCCCTACACGAATACGGTATCGTTTTACGCCGTCAATTACCGCTGTCTGGATAAATGCATCATACCCGCGTAGCAAGAGTTTATCCCGGAATTCAACTGCAAATGCTTCAACTGTTGTACTTGAAACCTGCAAGGTATATTTAGCGTTTTCAGGGACTTTATATACAGGTACATCAGGTTCTAAGGTTGTTTTAACAAATTGGGCAACTAGTTTATCATTTTTTATAATTTCAGTAACTGACTTGGTTGTATAAACCGGTTCTTTCTTAATGCCTTCAGGATCTTCACCCGGTTTGGGAGCTTCCTGCCATTCATTTGGAATTTTTGTAATCGTAGTTTTTTTATGAACGATCTTTTCAACCACCTTTGGTACTTCAACAATTTTCGGTAATGATGGGGGTGTTTTTTCTTTTTTTGGTTTTTTAATAGCCGCTAAATAATCCGGTTGTGCTTCAGCCATATAAATAAAATTTTTATAGATGACAGTTCCTTCGGCATTTATCATGGTTAAGCGAACAATATACCTCCCAGGAGAATCAGGAATAAATGTTACATTTGGATGATAATTTGATGGAATAAAATCCCGGGGATCAAGCCGGGAAGTTGGTGGCTTTGTATCAAATGACCATTGATATTTTACAATATTTGATGGCCGCGTATAATTTTCGATATCTACGGTATCGCCAATAAAAACCGTTTGTTTTGATGAACAACTGATAATCATAAAAAATGCTGTGCACATAAGTACAAACTTAATGGATTTGTTCATAAGAGCCTCCAATTACTCATTTAAGGTAATTTCATGTTTTTAAAAGAAAAAGGCAATCTCTTTTTTAGCATTTTCCGAATTATCTGATCCGTGAACGGCATTATGGCGTGTACTTTCAGCATATTTTTTACGAAGTGTCCCTTCTGCCGCCAATTTCATGTCTATATTGCCTATAAGTTTTCGGTAATCCGCTATAGCATTGTCTTTTTCAAGCAACAATGCAATTATAGAACCGCTGGTCATAAATTTGATCAGCGGTTCATAAAAGTCTTTTTCTTTGTGGACAATATAAAATGACTGTGCTTGGTCCTTGGTAAAATACAGCATTTTCATTGCTTTGATCTCGAACTCCGCTTCAAGAATATCATGTATTATCAATCCCTGATAACGTTTAGCAATGGCATCAGGCTTAATTAAAGCTAATGTTTGTTCTTTCATGTTATCCTATTTTTTAATTTTAGGGAACATATCATGCAGTATTTCTTCCAAATTGGGTTTCCCGATTTCCTGAAGATCATAGGTAACGCGAACCGTTGGTTTTTCGATCTTGATAATTCTCCGCAAATCAATGGGTGTACCAATAATAACTGCATCGCATTCTGTTTTATTTATAGTATTTTCAAGGTCTTTCATTTGTTGTTCACCGTATCCCATGGCTGGCAGTAAAATGCCAATTTCCGGATACTTCTCAAAGGTTTTTGCGATACTTCCAACTGCAAACGGGCGGGGATCAACAATGTCTGAGGCACCAAATTTAATTGCGGCAACCATTCCAGCTCCATATTCCATTTCACCGTGAGTAAGTGTAGGGCCATCTTCAACAACCAGTACCTTTTTATTGCGAATAACAGTTGGATCTTCCACTGTTATTGGTGAAGCGGCGTCAACGATCAGTGCTTTGGGATTTGTGTCATGAATGTTTTCACGTACCATTTCGATGTCTTCATTATCAGCGGTATCGATTTTATTGATAACAACAATATCTGCCATTCTCAGGTTGGTTTCACCCGGATAGTATGAGACTTCATGACCGGAGCGATGTGGATCAACAACAGTGAGAATAATATCGGCATCATAAAACGAGGTATCATTGTTACCGCCATCCCAGAGGATAATATCTGCTTCTTTTTCCGCTTCACGCAGGATGGCTTCATAATCCACTCCTGCGTAAATAACACTGCCCATGGCGATATGGGGTTCATATTCTTCCATTTCTTCAATGGTACAGTGGTGCTTTTTTAGGTCTTCAATGCATGCAAAGCGTTGAACAGCTTGCTCTACAAGATTGCCATATGGCATAGGGTGACGAATGGAGACAACTTTCAGCCCCATTTCTTTTAAAATGTTAACCACTCGGCGCGTGGTTTGTGATTTGCCGCATCCGGTTCGAACTGCATTAATAGCGATAACGGGTTTGGTCGATTTGAGCATGGTCCGTTTTCCGCCCATCATGATGAAATCAGCGCCACAAGCATTAACTAATGCTGCTTTATGCATAACTACTTCGTGAGGAACATCGCTATATGAAAACACAACCTGATCGACATCATGTTTTTTTACGAGCTCCGGAAGCATAGATTCGTCATAGATCATAATACCTTCAGAATAAAGGTTTCCGGCAAGTGCTGACGGATACTTACGTCCGTCAATATCCGGAATCTGCGTTGCAGTAAATGCAACAACATGATATTCCTTATTTCCTCTGAAGAAGGTATTAAAATTATGAAAATCACGCCCGGCTGCGCCCATAATGATGACGTTTGTTCGTTTCATATTAACCTCCTATTAAGTAATTAAAACGTTTTTTATGTCAACAATACCCGATCAACAATATCCAGATAATGTTCAACAAAGACAAACTCTATGCCTGTTTTGACCATATCAGGAACCTTGCTGAGATCGGATCGATTTGCTTTTGGTAAAATAACTGTTTTTATATTCATGCGTTTAGCTGCGGTAACCTTTTCCCTCACACCGCCTATCGGCAATACACGGCCGCGCAGGGAAATTTCTCCGGTCATTGCAATATCATGACGTGCTTTTCGCCCGGTTAAACACGATAATATGGCGGTGGTTATCGTAACACCGGCAGAAGGACCGTCTTTGGGAATGGCCGCAGCCGGAAAATGGATATGTATATCATGGCTAAAAAATTGTACCGGTTCAAGATTAAATAGGGAAGCAGATGAACGTAAATAACTCATTGCAGTTTCTACTGATTCCTTCATTACGTCACCCAACTGTCCGGTTGTTCTAAAATTTCCTTTTCCCGGCATTAGCGTTACTTCCACCGGAAGTACATCTCCGCCGGCTTGTGTATATGCAAGCCCAACCACAATACCCACCTCATCGCGGGACGGCAGATTGTCTTTAAATATTTTTTCCGGACCTAAAAAAATCTCAATATTTTTATTGTTAAAAATGACCTTTTCATGGTTTCCATCATTTGCAAAAATACGTGCTGTTTTTCGGCAAACTTTTGCAATTTCCCGTTCAAGGGCCCGAACACCGGCTTCCATGGTATAATGCTCAATAATGACATCAATCGATTTAGAAAAGAAATGAAGTTGCTTTTTCGTTAAACCGTTTTGCTTGATCTGACGCGGGATCAGGAATTGTTTGGCTATCTGAACCTTCTCAGGTGTAATGTAGCCCGGCATAGTGATAAATTCCATACGGTCAAGCAGGGCAGGTGGGATGTTGTGGATACTGTTGGCAGTGGCAATGAAAAATACTTTTGATAAGTCGAATGCTACCTCAAGATAATTGTCACGAAAATCTTTATTTTGTTCCGGATCCAGGACCTCAAGTAGTGCGGAAGCAGGATCTCCACGAAAATCATTGCCGATTTTATCTACTTCATCGAGCATGATCACTGGATTCTGCGAATTGCATTTTTTTATATACTGAATGATCCGGCCCGGCATGGAACCAATATATGTTTTTCGGTGTCCGCGGATTTCTGCTTCATCCCGCATACCACCGACCGAAAAGCGAATAAATTTTCGCTGCATGGCACGTGCAATACTTTTACCCAATGAGGTTTTACCTACACCGGGTGGTCCAATAAGACAAAGAATCGGGCTTTTTGCATCTTGTTTGAGTTTTAATACCGATAAAAATTCTAAAATGCGGTCTTTTACATCCGTTAACCCGTAATGGTCATCATTAAGAATTTTAGCGGCACGGGAAATATCCAGATTATCTTTTGTATACACACCCCAGGGTAAATCCAGCATCCAGTCAATATATGTTTTACTGACAATATATTCGGATGAGAAGGGTGCCATCATAGATAGGCGTTCAATTTCTTTTTCTACCGCGCTTTGGGCCTCCTCCGTAAGTTTAAGGGTATCGAGTTTTTTATTCAGTTCCAAAACTTCCGGATCGTCTTCATCGGATTCGCCTAATTCTTTTTTAATTGCTTCCAGATGCTCCCGTAAAAAGAATTCACGCTGCTGACGGTTAACCTCTTTATTGACATGCTCATTAATCGTTGAATTCAATTCAATAATTTTATACTCTTTTTTCAGGGCTTTAACTAACAGTTCAAGACGTTTAATGACATTAAGTTCTTTTAAAAATTGATATTTTTCTGAAATGTGGATATTTAATGAGGAAGTGATCAAATCAGATAATTTTGATGGATCCTCAATGGTAAAAATAACATCCTGTATTTCTTCAGGAAAAATGGGAGAAATACTTACAATACGTTGGAATAATTCTGATATAGTGCGGATATAGGCTTCTGCTCTAAGCTTAGGACCTGATTTGTCCTTGAGTCTTTTTATAATGGCAATGCGATAGGAAAGCTGCGTTTTCAATTCC
>JAGLUM010000180.1 GCA_023134755.1 Fidelibacterota bacterium
GCCTCGTGGATTGCAAAAGTAACTTTGGCCAAAGAATTTGCCAATTTTCCAGGGTTCCTCGATTCCGGTGCGATTAATCGCCCCTACAAAATAACCATTTGCTACGGCATGAGCGGGTTGTTCCAGTTTCCATAAATGGTCGGCATGGCCGGCAGTGGTTGCGGAAGGGTTAAACACAATTTCAGCGCCGTTCAATCCCAGCGCCCGGGCGCCTTCGGGAAAATGACGATCATAGCAAATATAAACGCCAATTTTCGCATAACTCGTTTCAAAAACGGGATATCCTAAATTTCCCGGTTTAAAGTAAAATTTTTCCCAGAATCCCGGATGGCAGTGAGGAATATGATTTTTCCGGTACTTACCAAGGTAGGTCCCATCAGCGTCGATGACCGCGGCAGTATTATAATAAACGCCGGGCATTTCCTCCTCGTAAATGGGGATGACTAAAACCATCCGGTGTTTGCGCGCTATTTCCTGCATCAGAATGGTCGTTGGTCCGTCCGGAATTTTTTCGGTCAGTCCGTACCAGCGCGTGTTTTGTTCTGCGGGAAAATAGGGCCCGTAGAACAATTCCTGCAGGCAAACAATTTGCACTCCCCGGTTTGCGCATTTATCTATTAAGGCAAGATGTTTATCAATCATTGCCTTCTTAATTACTTCGAGTTTTTCTGAAGCCTGCGTTTCGGTGCAGGTTTGAACCAGACCGCACTTTACTATTCTGCTCATTATTTTCTCCACAAACAAATTTTATAAGCGTTCAAAAGTTCTGGGTTCTGGGTTAACCTCTGAACCTTGAACAGTGAACCCAGAACGGTGAACCCTGAACCTCCTCTATAAAACTTGTCCGACCAATTCTGTGATATCCATTATTTTTAGTTTGCTGCCGCTATGCCGGGCTGCTTCCAACAGGTTTGTTTGACAGGCCGGGCAGGCGCTGATGACCGCCTCCGCGCCGGTCTCTTCCGCTTCACACAGACGTTCCGTACCGATCTTTAACGCTAAATCATTATTATACATCTTGATTAAACAGCCGGCTCCGCAGCAGTAACCGTCATTACGGTTTCGCGGCATCTCTATCAGCTCAATACCGGGAATATTGTTGATGATCTCGCGCGGTTCTTCGTATACGCCTAAATGGCGGCCAAGTGTGCAGGGATCGTGATATGTTACTTTGTGGGGATAGGATTTGAATGAAACCGGTTCATTTGAAAGTTGTTCGTTTATAACCTGGGCATAATGCACCGTTTCGAAAGGCAGCGGTTTTCCGAGCAGTTCGGGATAATCTTTTTGAAACATTTTCTGGCAGCCGGAGCAATCGAACACGATACGTTGAATTCCCATTTTCTGAAACTCATCTACTGTTTTTTGAGCAATGTTTTTAGCTTTGTCGATTTCGCCGGCCGCCATGTAGGGATGGCCGCAGCAGATTTCTTTACTACTAATAGCAAAATCAACACCGGTTTTTTCTAACGAATTAACGGCGCTGCGGGCAATTTGCCGTCTGAGGTAGGCCGGGGTGCATCCGATGAAAAGAAGAGTATCTGATTCGGCGTCCAGATATTTTTTGTTTTGCAGCCAGTTAAAACGTTCCGAGCGGGGTTTCTGGTAAATATTGCCTTCTTGCGAAATTGATTCATTGGATTGTAGTAATCCGGCCGGGCTTAATCCCAATTGGGCAAGTTCTTCTTTCATTTTAGTAAATACAGTCAACAGGTCCAGATATTTCAGGCAGTTTGCTTCACAGGCGCCGCATTCCGTACAGGCATATACCCGCTTGGCAATATCGGCGTCGTAATCAATT
>JAGLUM010000181.1 GCA_023134755.1 Fidelibacterota bacterium
GAATATATATAAAATGGGATTTAAAAAATAACACATGGGAATTTTCATGAAACGCTTACTGTTCTTTGTTTTTGTATTAATACTGTTATACAGTTGCGCGGGAAACATGCCGGACTGGTTCAGCCAGCGTGAAGATTATTTTCCGTCGGCAGAATATATTGTATCAGAGGGATGGGGTACAACTCCGGATGCAGCTATAAAGAACGCAGCTGTCAATATGGCATATACATTTCAAACAAATATATCTGTTGAAAAAAACATCCTGAAGCGATATCAGAGCTTTTCCGATAATAAGGATTTCTCTGAATATATGGTTGAATTCAGTGAAGAAATAGCAACGCTTATTTCCAATCAGAATCTGGTCAATATTATATTTGTAGAACCGGTAAAAAATCGCAAGACAAAATCCTATTTTACTCTTGCATATATGCAACGTAACGAGACAGGTATTATTCTAATAGACAGAATAAAACGCAATCAGGAAGACATGGAAGATCATGTTCGTTTTGCGTACATGGCAGCTGATCCGGTAGCAAGCTATATCTATTACAATGCAGCGTGGCTAATATCGGGCCACATCCGTATGCTGCAGGAACAGCTTGATGTCCTGTTACCGGGTGTGTCTGTCCCGTCAATCTATAGCTTCAGCGAGCTAAACGAAAAGGCAGAAGCCGCGGCAAAAAAGATCAAATTTAATATCTCAGTAAAAGGGGATAAAGACGGACGTATTTCTCAGGCCATACATAAAACTGTAAATGAAGCAGGCTTTTCTGTGACTGTAAATACGGGTTTGATGAATATAAAGGGCAACGTGCAAATTCAAGCTATTGATCTACACCAGGAATCCTTAGTATTTGTTGCATGGGAACTGCATCTTAATGTGCTTAATGCAGAAGGAGAAACCATATTATCAAATATGGAACAAGGCCGTGAGGGAAGTATCAATATGCAAGGGGCTGTATTGAATGCCTATAAAAGCATGTATGCGTATTTAGAACAAACACTCAGTTCAGATATCACACAATATTTTGATACAAAACTAAAATAATCATCTTCAATTTTTTACAAATAAAATCATAACATAAAGCATGTATTTCGAATTATTTATGATTTGCTTTTTGGTATTTTATATTTTTTTGCTTAAAATTCGGTGTAAAAAATGAGTTAATTATTCAAGGAGTGAGGATATGAATTTACATTGGTTGGACTTTAGTGTTATCATTCTGTTTTTTGCTGTGATATTTGGGATTGCTGCATATTATTCTCGCAAAGCAAGTCAGGGAACCGATCAGTTCTTTTTATCCGGGCGCAACCTGCCCTGGTGGTTAGCCGGCACGGCTATGGTAGCAACTACTTTTGCTGCAGATACCCCGTTGGCTGTAACGGAATTGATCGCAAAAAATGGAATTGCGGGAAACTGGTTGTGGTGGAACATGGCTATTGGTGCTATGTTAACGGTATTCTTTTTTGCACGTTTATGGCGACGATCGGGTGTCATGACCGATGTTGAATTTGTGGAATTTCGCTATTCAGGGAAAAGCGCAGCGTTTTTACGCGGGTTTAGAGCTATTTACCTTGGATTATTTATGAATATCATTATTTTGGGCTGGGTACACAAAGCGATGGAGAAAATTTTTATTGTAACCATCCCTGAAGTAGATGCCTTTCTTTTTGTATGTATAACATCTATAATTATTGGTATTTATGCTTCAGCTTCCGGTTTGCTTGGGACGTCCCGGACAGACAGCTTTCAATTTTTGTTTGCTATTACCGGATGTATTGTTCTTGCTGTGATCGTGATAAAATTACCCGAAATCGGTGGATTAGCCCAACTAAAATCACAACTCAGACCGGAACTTATTGAATTTGTCCCCCGCATCGGGAAAGTTAGTGCAGGTGGAATTACCGGAGGTGCCATGGCCCTGACGGTGGGGGCGTTTATTGCCCATATCGGTCTGCAGTGGTGGGGAGCCTGGTACCCGGGTGCAGATCCTGGTGGCGGAGGATATATAGCACAGCGTATGATGTCCGCTAAAGATGAAAAACACAGTTTGTTCGCAACGCTGTGGTTTACTATTGCGCATTATGTCATTCGCCCTTGGCCATGGATCCTTGTTGCCTTGTCTGCGTTGATTCTACTTCCACGTGCAGAAAATCCCGAGCAAATGCAAATGGAAAATCCCGAAATGTATGTTTTGGCAGAAAAGGCGTTTAAGGCACCATCCCTGTTAAGATCAGATAATCCGGTTTACCAAACAGAGGAATTTAAAGAATATTATGAAAAATATGAAAATACGGTAGATCCCGGACGTATGTATCCCAAACTGATGGTTCGTTATTTGCCGAAGGGTTTACTGGGATTATTGATTGCGGTATTTCTTGCTGCATATATGTCCACTATAGCATCCCAGTTGAACTGGGGAACCTCTTACATTATTAACGATCTTTACCGCCGGTTTATTCGAAAGAAATCAGATGAAAAACATTATGTAAAAGCATCCCGCATTACGATGATGCTGATGATCATTCTATCTCTTTTCGTCACCCGGTATTTTTTGACAACCATTTCCGGTGCCTGGGAGTTTATTATCAACATAGGCGCGGGGCTCGGACTGGTATTGATCCTGCGATGGTGGTGGTGGCGAATTAATGCATGGTCTGAAATTGCAGCAATGATCGCCCCGCTGATCATCTATCCGATTTCCACGGCTTTTGGACTGGAATCTCCAATTACGCTGTATCCGACAATTATAGGTACAACGATCGTCTGGATATGTGTTACCCTATTAACTAAGCCATCAGACCAAAAAAAATTAAAGGCTTTTTATACAAAAGTTCATCCCGGAGGACGAGGATGGAGAAAAATTGCTGAACAGCTTCCTGAAGTAAAAAGTGATACCGGGTTTGGACGGATGTTTTTATCCTGGGGCGCCGGTGTGGTATTGATCTATACTTTCTTGTTTGGACTTGGGAAACTGTTTTTCCTTGAATGGGGTGCCATGCTAGTGTATTTTGCGTTGGCGATCCTGGCAGGGATTGTTATTTATTTTAATATGAAAAAGCAGGGATTTGAAACCCTGAATGAATAAAAACACAGAATAAAAGGGATAATATGTCTGGTATCATAGTATACTATTCAACTTACGGTTCTACACAGGAGTATGCCGAAGCCCTGGGCGAAAAAATGGGATGGACCGTATTATCCTATAGAAAAGTAAAAGCGGCGAATATTCAGTCGGTGGATATTGTTGTGCTGGCATCCAATGTCCGTATCGAAAAATTGGGTATTAGCAAATGGGCAAAACGGTACAAAAAACATTTAACAAATAAAAAAGTTGTTGTATTAGCTGTCGGTGCCAATCCATTTGAAAATCAGGCATACTATCTTGAAACTACGATGAAGAGTATTTACTTTTTAAACTTGAAAAAAGAGAATATTTTCGGTTTGGGCGGTCGAATAAAGACATCCGATCTACACGGTATGGATGCATTTATATTCAAGGTATTAGGAAAAATGATAAAAGATGATAAAATAAAAAAAGATTTTTTTAATGATGTAGATCATTTTGATATCGATCACTTAAATGGGATCATCAATTATCTATCAGCCCTAAAGTAAACTGTTTCTTATTACAATTAAGGAGTAATAATGAAGTACATCATACGCATAATCTGTATTTCCATTTTCATCGCAGGATGTTTTGCGGGTCAAACACAATCTCCGAAGCATGAATTTCGCGGTGTTTGGTTATCAACTGTGGCAAATATTGACTGGCCGGAAGACAAACATGATTCCGAAGCGAAAAAGCAAGCGGATTTAATGAATTACATGGATACTCTGCAAGCTGCGGGTATTAATGCCATTGTCTTTCAGGTTCGCCCGGCGTGTGATGCGATGTATCAGTCTCCTCTTGAACCATGGTCCTATTGGTTTAGCGGCACACAGGGAGAAGGTCCACCTGCCGATTCCTTATGGGATCCTCTGGAATTTGCTGTTACAGAAGCTCATCGGCGCGGCATGGAATTGCATGCGTGGGTAAATCCCTATCGTGCCGTAAAAGATCCGGAAATGGCTGATAGTGTGTATTTTATTTCAGATCAACATATCTCCAAACAACACCCCGATTGGATATTACAATTTAAGAGCGTGCATATCCTGGACCCCGGAAAAACTAAAGTTCGGGAATATATAACAAAAGTATTTATGGATATTGTTAATCGTTATGATATTGACGGTTTACATATGGATGATTATTTCTACCCATATAGCGGTATCGATAATGAAGATTCGCTTACCTTTGTTGAAGAAAACCGTAGTATTGACAGCATTGATGACTGGCGACGAGATAATATTAATTTGCTTGTACAAGCGGTATCTGACAGTATTAATATAGTGAAGCCCTGGGTGAAATGGGGTATTAGCCCCTTCGGTATTTATCGCCCGAATATACCGGAAGGGATTGAAGGTTTTGATGCTTGGGCAATACTGTATTGTGACCCGATCGCCTGGCTGAAAGCCGGCAGTGTTGACTACATTACTCCGCAGTGTTACTGGCCATTTGACGGAGGTCAGGATTATGGGACATTGATACCGTATTGGGCGAAAATAGCGAAAAAATATCACCGGCATTTTTATCCCGGCCAAGCACTGTACCGGGCTGCTTCCGATAAGTTTCCTAATGGAGAGATCCCCCGGCAAATTCGTCTAAACAGAGATATGGATGGGTGTGACGGAAGTGTTTTCTTTACAGCAAATAATTTTTATTCAAATCCTGCAAATACCATTGACTCCATGAAACAAGATTTGTACATATTACCGGCATTGTGGCCTGTTTTGCCACATCAGAAAGGTCGACCCCTGTCACCGCCTATCGTATTTTCAGAACGAAACGACGATACGGTTACATTATTCTGGGAACCGACACCCGAGGCATGGGGATATGTTGTTTATCGTTCAAGAACACAATCAGAATTAGTAAAACAGCCGGGATCTATCGCAGCTGTTATTACTGATCAGAACGGTACTTTTTATGATAAAACCGATGAACAGTGGTTTTATGCTGTAACGGCTTTAAATAATTATAAATTAGAAAGCCGTGCCGGTCATGCAATAAATGATTTTGTTGTGCCGTGCCGTCCGGCATACGCAAGTGAAGAAAAACGATGCATGATCACTTTTAAATGGGAGGCCTATCGTGGGGCAGAAGATTATCATATTCAAGTTTCCACAGACAAGCATTTTGATTTTATTGTATATGAAGAACGCTTATTGTCCGCTACCCGGTTGGTGAAAAAGTTAAATCGGGGATATACTTACTATTGGCGTATAAAAGCAAATAATAATGATGTCTGGTCGCCAACCTGGACATTTATCCGTTAAGGCTATTATAAATCTGAGTTATGAAAGGATAACAATGAAAAAAATTGTTCACTCAATCTTGCTAATGTGTTTTATTGCATCAATCGTTTTTGCAAGCACTTTACCCAAACGCGAACTACGGGCCGTGTGGCTGTCAACAGTTGTAAATATTGATTGGCCAAAATCAAAGTATGATTCAGACAGTAAAAAGCAGAATGACCTTAAAGCTTATCTTATTAAATTAAAAGACAGCGGCTGTAATGCAGTTTTGATGCAGGTGCGCTGTTCTTGTGATGCCATGTATAAATCAGATATAGAACCCTGGTCATACTGGTTTAGCGGTGTTCAGGGACAGGGACCCGCTGTTGAATGGGATCCATTGACATTTGCTGTAGAAGAAGCCCATAAGCTTGGTATGGAACTGCATGCCTGGGTAAATCCATATCGTGCTGTTGTGAATCCGTCTTCGACGTATAACAGTAATTATATCAGTAGTGAACATATTACTAAGCAGCATCCTGAATGGATCTTAAAATTTTCGGATGTTGATATTTTAAATCCCGGCCTTCCGCAGGTTCGCGATTATATTAATAATGTACTTTTAGATATTGTTACCCGCTACGATATTGACGGTCTGCACATGGACGACTATTTCTATCCCTACAGCGGTATTGACAATGAAGATGCATCAACATTTGCATCCTATTCCCGTGGATTTGGCAATATCCATGATTGGCGGCGGGATAATATTAATTTACTGATAAAGTCGGTCATGGATAGCATTAATATTGCCAAGCCATGGGTAAAGTGGGGCGTCAGTCCTTTTGGCATCTATCGTCCGAATGTTCCGCAAGGGATTTCCGGAATGGATGCCTATAATACCTTATATTGTGATCCTCTTGCTTGGCTGCGTGACGGTAGTGTGGATTATCTAACCCCGCAATGTTACTGGCCTTTTGGCGGGGGACAAGATTACGGACTGTTGATTCCCTGGTGGGCTGAACAAACAGCAAATTACGGAAAACATTTTTATCCGGGGCAGGCAATGTACCGCGCCAGTATTTTTGAACGGGGTGAAATCCCACGGCAAATTCGACTGAACCGTGCGACGGATAATTGTGATGGCTCTGTCTTTTTTACAGCAAATGATTTTTATGATAATCATCAAAATACCATTGATAGCCTGAAACTTGATCTATACCGGTATCCGGCACTCTGGCCGGTGATGACCTGGAAGGACAGCGTTCCCCCCAATCCGCCACAGAATATTGAATATGTGGTAGAAAGCAATGGGGATAAAACGATCACATGGGACATGTCTCTATATTCTCATCCGGCTGATTCTTCTTACGCTTATGTTGTCTATCGCGCACCATATCCCATCGCGGATCTGTCCGACATGTCTCTGGCCAAGGATATCCAATTACATCAGGATCGGACGTATATAGATACCGATCCCGGGATGTATTATTATGCAATCACATCCCTGGATAGAAATAAACAGGAAAGTATGGCCGGTAGCATTGATTATCCCTTTGTTCACCCGCTTTTTCCGCAGTATGCAGATATATCCGTATCTAAAGATCCTGTGTATAGTTGGGAAAGCTATACCGGCGCGAACCAGTATACGCTGGAAATATCACACAGCAATGATTTTTCCTCTCCTCTCCATCAATTCACTCTTACGGATATAACAAAAGAATTAGCTTTGGAATATCAAACACGCTATTACTGGCGCATAGAAGCGGATAATAGTGAACAGTGGTCCCCAACCTGGTTTTTTACCACAGAATTTCCCCCGCAGGTGCAAACGCTTGCTCCGCTTGCGTATTATGAAGGTACTGATCTGACACTTGAATTTCTCTGGCAAACGTTTGAAGATGCCGCTTCCTATATATTGGAAGTTTCCCGCAATTCCGGGATGAGCGATCTTATTGTTCAGGAGACAAATATTTCAGATACCAGCTGGCAGATCAGCGGATTGGATTATGCTAAGAAATATTATTGGCGTATTCGTTCTGATAAATATGATCACTGGACAGATATCTTATCCTTCAAGACCCGGAAT
>JAGLUM010000182.1 GCA_023134755.1 Fidelibacterota bacterium
TAGTCCGCACGCGCCTGATTTATGAGCTTTTCTTTATCTTGTTGTGCCTGGTTTACCTCATTAAAAGATGCCTTGACCGCATCGGGCGGATTTACATTCTGCAGTACGATCTGCTTAATGCGAATACCGTTTTCGTACTCGTCACATAACTCCTGCAGTTTGACTTCCGCAACCTGGGTTATTTCCTGCCGGCCGACCGTCAAAACTTCATTGAATGCCCGGTCACCAACCACCTCTCGCATAACAGCTTCATTCATATCCCGCAGGGTCAACCGGGAATTCCGGACCTTAAACAAATACTTGTAAGGGTCTCCAATCCGGTACTGGACGATCCATTCCACACCCACGACATTCAGATCACCGGTCAGCATAATGGATTCACTGTTGTAATTCCGGGCGTATTGACTGGTTACACCGGCTCTGAGAGTACGAAAACCGAATTCTTCCTTGAGCTGACGTTCCACAGCAACCTGGTAGACCTTATCAATAAACGGGACCTTGATATGTAGTCCCGGAGTAGTGGTTTTAGTATATTTGCCAAATCGCAAGATAACGCCAACATTTTCTGCCTGAACCATATAAAATCCGTTCATAAGCAGTAAAATTACAAGAAAAACAATAAACCCTTTAATGAATTTTCCAGCATTGAGTTTAATGTTCTTTGTGATTTCTTCTGTGCTTGCCATAATGTCCTCCATTTTGAGTTATTAATTTAATGTAAAAAAATATTTATCAATATGATATATATTTCGTAATTTTATCTCTTGCTGCAAGAATAATTATAACATCGAGGAATTAGTGAGCCATCATAACCTTGAACGTGCATTAAATTGTGATAGATCGATTTTTATTCAAGCTTGTGCCGGTGCCGGAAAAACCTTCGCATTGACCAAGCGCTACGGGGCAATTTTAAATCACTTTGCCGAAGAAGCTGCTGCCGGAAAAGCAACAGAAGAGATCGATCCGCGCCGGATCCTGGTCATTACATTTACGAAAAAGGCAGCCGGAGAAATGGCAACCCGCATTTATCAGGATGTTTCCCGACTGCTTTCCGGAGAGGAAATTCCGGAAATGGTTAAACAAGGCATTGATTTTTGTCCCACCCTGCGTCATAGCGACTCACTCGCTGTACAAGCATTTACAGCGCACCTGAAAGATACATTTTCGCAGCACGCGATCTCGACCATCGACAGTTTTTGCAGTGGCATCCTGCGGGAATTCGCGCACCGTATTGATCTTGATCCGCAGTTTGCCGGCATGGATGATGCACAGTCAAAACAATTGCTGGCTCTACATCTGGATCATCAGCTTAAAACACTAGCCGCTGAGCGCCCCGAAGTCCTTGACGCCCTGATATCCGATATTTCTATCTACAATATCCATGATTCACTAAAAACCATGTATGGACACCGGGAAATATTGAGGGATTATTTTGACTATATTGAAAGCCGTGATGATCACACGGTCTGGCAAGAATGGCTACAGCGCTATACTCCGGATTATGATCATGAAACACTTATTCAAGATTTTGAAACACTCTGGAAAAACGCACAGGAAAACTGTAAGAATCCAGAAGATGCTCTATACCAAATACTACAAAGTATGCATGACCAGCTGAAAATCATTCGTGCATATACCAACCCGCTTGAATTTCGTGCAGCGTTTTTATCTGAGATTATCCGGCCGAGTGCTTTAATTAAGAAAAAGGATGGTACATTTAAAGCAAGTTGTCCAGGAAATAAAGGGAATTGGAAAGACAAGAAAAAAGAAGCGCAGATCTGGTTTGATCAGCTGCAGGTTATTGTGAATATTCAGGCACTGAATGCTACGCCAGGGCCAGAAGACAAAAGGATCATTCCGCTGCTGCGTTCGCTGATCGCCTTGTACCGTGAATTTGATCTGTATTATTCGGAAATCAAGAAAAAACAGAATGTCCTGGATTTCTCGGACATCATTTTATACACACGGCAATTACTTGACGATTTTCCGGATATACGCAAGCAGATCGCCCGCCGCTACCGGCATGTGATGGTAGATGAATTTCAGGATACAAAT
>JAGLUM010000183.1 GCA_023134755.1 Fidelibacterota bacterium
TGATGTCTCCCGTGATCAGAAGGCGGCAGAAGAACTGGTGCGACGAAGCGGACAGCGTGGTGTTCCTCAGACCGAAATCAATGGCCGGATAATTGTCGGGTTTGATAAGGTCCGGCTAAATCAGATGCTTGAAATTAAAGAATAAAAAAAGGATATATACATGAAAGAACTGCAACCTATCAATGAATACGTACTCTTGGACCTTACTGAAGAGGGAAAAGAGCAAAAGACTCCATCCGGTATTATTATTCCGGATACGGTAAAAGAAAAAAAGTCTGTTGCAAAAGTACTTGCCATAAGTAATGTTGAAAATGCTGAAATCAGCGTCGGTGATTCGGTGCTTTTTAAAGGATTCAGTGGAGACGAAATCGAATTCGATGGCAAAAAGTACTTGCTGGTGCCCTATGCTGATATCTTGGCAAAAGTTGTTGAAACCGACGTCATTTAATACTGTCGACTGCTTAATTACCGGAAACATCACATAAGGCAATTTGCCTGCTTTATTTTTCTTTTTTTTCTATGATACCGGCATGAATGTATGCAATACCATGCTTCCTGTCACAAACCGGTATTAGGAAAAATAATTTGTTTTATTATCGGCACAAAAAGTGTATTTTTCTAGATGTAATGTATTTAAAGGATGTATGAACTATAAAATTCATTTAGACATTTTCGAAGGCCCGGTTGATCTCTTGTTATATTTTATCAAGCGGGACGAGATCAATATTTATGATATCCCAATCATGAAAATTACCCGGGATTATCTGGATTATCTCGATATGATGACAACCCTGAATTTACAGCTTGCCGGAGAGTTTGTTGCCATGGCAGCCTTGTTAATGCGTATCAAGGCGCAGATGCTGCTCCCACGAGTTCAGGAAGGCATTGAAAATGATGAAATTGAAGATCCGCGTAATGAGCTGGTCCGGCGATTATTGGAATATCAGTATTTTAAGGAAATTGGCGGTGAATTGAAAATACTTGAAGAACAGCATGCAGGACATTTCGTGCGCAAACCCAACTGGTCGTATATCGACCATGATATTCATCCTGAAGATTCTCTCAGCCGGGTGACTCTGTTTGACATTCTCAACGCGTATAAACAAGCAATGGATCGTCTGCCCGCAGAAGCAACTCCGCACGAGGTTGAGATCGATAATATCAGTTTGACACAGCAAATAGATTTTATTTACTCCTATTTTCCGGCATCTCCGCGTGTCGCTTTTTCGACTCTGGTCAAATCCATTAAAAGTAAATTGGTATTACTCGTCACCATGATCGCTATTTTAGAATTAATGAAGACGCAAAAAATACGTGTTACTCAAAGTGACACATTTGAAGATTTTTTTATTGAACAACAAGAACCGGGAGTCTGAATTGGAAGCACAACCCTCCGAAAATATCAGCACCCTTGATATGCAGCTTGTCGAAGCGCTGTTAATTGCTTCAGATGTTCCCCTTACCCCGGAACGCCTGAATGAATGTTTGGATGACGGGCATCGTATTGATCTGAAAGGAGCGGTAGATGCCTTAAACGTCCGTTATGAAAGCGAAAATCATGCCTTTTATATCACGGCTGTCGGAAAGGGCTTTCAGATCGTAACACACAGTAAGTTTGAAATAGTTGTCCGCAATTATATTAACCGCAGTGTGCGGGCCCGCCTTACCTATGCCGCACTGGAAAGTCTTGCGGTCATTGCCTATAAACAACCTATCAGCAAACCGGAAATTGAACGTATTCGCGGGGTAAACTGCTCTGCTGTACTTACCACTCTGTTGGAGCGTGAATTAATTACGGTTTCCGGCCGCGCTGAAGCAGCCGGTCGTCCGTTGCTTTACGTGACCACAGATGAGTTTTTACGCTACTTTGGTTTACAGTCACCTGCAGACCTCCCCCGCACACGGGAATTAAACGAATTATTTCAAACCGGAGAACACGAAGCACAGCAAGTAATAACGGATAACGACAAAACACAAACAGTCTAATTTATGTTACAAAAACTCAGTGTTGATAATATTGCGATCATTAAATCAGTCCGGCTGGATCTTGGACGCGGCTTTTCGATCCTTACCGGGGAGACCGGTACCGGAAAATCCATTATTATTGATGCGCTGGGGCTTGCGCTTGGCGCTCGGGCTGATATCAGCATGGTACGCAGCGGCACAAAAAAAGCTGTTATTGAAGCACATTTTGATACCATGAACCAAAATCCTGAAGTGCGTCAGGCACTGAATGCTGCCGAACTGGAGTATGCCGGTGGAGATATTATTATCCGCCGTGAAGTGAATGCCAACGGAAAATCACGCACTTTCTTTAATGATGAACTTATTCCTTTGTCAACCCTGAAAATTATCGGACCGAATCT
>JAGLUM010000184.1 GCA_023134755.1 Fidelibacterota bacterium
AATATCCGTTTTCAACAGCTGAGCGAATTGTCTTCCCTTTTAAATATTCTTCTCGTATACGCTCAAAAATAAGCACATTCGCATCGACCGACATACCCATGATCAAAACCAAACCGGCAATACCCGGAAGTGTTAAAGTCGCACGCAATGAAGCAAGAATTGCAAGTACAAAGATAATATTTAAAACCAGGGTACCAAAAGCAATAACACCGGCACCTCGATAGTAGACAATTATTAAGAGAGCTACAATTGCCAGACCGATCAGTGCACTTTTGATACCGCGTTCAATGGAGTCTGCACCCAGAGAGGCACCCACGGTACGTTCTTCAATGATATCAATTGGTGCCGGAAGAGCACCGGCTTTTAAGACAATCTCAATATCTTGGGCTTCCTGCAGGCTCGCAAAGCCTTCTATAACCGTGCGTCCGTTTGGAATTTTACTTTTAATATTTGGAGCCATTTGAACTTTATTATCTAAAACAATAGCAAGGCGTTTGTCAATATTTGCACCGGTAAGACGTGCCCAGGTTTTTGTTCCTTCCGTGTTCATGCGGACATTCACAAGCGGCTGTCCCATTTGCTCACTGGAAACACTGCCTAATTCGGCTTTAGCTTCCTTGACCGCTTCACCGGTTAAACCGGGTTCACGATTAACAAAATATAATGTATAAAATTCAGCCGTCCCACCATCTACAGTTTCTACTTTTTGTGTTTTACCGGAAAATAAAATACGTAGATCATTAGGAAGGACACGCAAAACTTCAGGATCTGTTAAAATTCTGTTTACTGCATAGTAGTTCTCGACCGGAACACCGATATCCCATCCCAAATTTCGCAGGAGGGCACTAAATGGACGTTCAGCTGCCAGATTTTCATCTACCAGAACGGACGAATCGCTTACAGCACCATTATCTTCTTCTAAGCCAAGCAATTCACTGACAGATATTTCTTTATCAGCACTTACTACATTTGAAATAATTGCTGTATCAAGCTGTGTAATATCGCTGGGGCTTGTTCTTTTTATAGCAGCATCAATTCGATTGATAATGTCTTGTGAATATTCAGCATCTTTGAGAAGGATAAACTCAAGCAATGCAGTATTATGTATAATATCTTTTGCTCGTTGCGGATCATCTATGCCGGCTAATTCGACAATAATACGTTTTTTACCTATCAGCTGAATAACCGGTTCAGAAACTCCGAATTCATCCACGCGATTACGAATAATTTCTTCAGCGCGTACAACCGCCTGTTCACATTCTTTCTGTAAATTATCTATAACGGCTTTATTATCTGTTTTACGATTTTCAGTCGGAAAATACCTGCTCAGCCGTAAACTGTCAGTATTTGCCGTTTTCAACATGATATCCAGATAATCTAATTCAGGATTTTCACTATAAACAGCATCAACTTTATCCATAAAATCATAATATGCCCTTGATTGATGGTCTGCTATTTTTTTAATAAATTTTGGTACATTAATTTCAAGAATTAAATGCATTCCGCCCTGTAAATCCAAACCACGTTTAATGATTTTTGATTCCAGGTCAAAGAGCTTTCCTTCTTCTTCCAATACAGTTTTATCCGCGTCACTCAGACGTTCATATTGCATAGTTGGCATTAGCGCATAAACAGCCCACCCCAGCAATACAACAATAATGAGATAACGCCAAATTAGGTTTTTAGACATACCGAATTTAACCTCCATATTCTGTTCAATATTATTCTGCTGCTTTGGGCAGAATAATAAGTATTCTTTCATAAGAGCAAAGCTGTCAAATTTAACGGATGAAAGCAGAAAAACCAATAAATTAATTGAAAATCAATATCTGACAATAAACAATTGGTTTTCAGTTAGCACCAGTTACCTTATACCT
>JAGLUM010000185.1 GCA_023134755.1 Fidelibacterota bacterium
TTTTTCCGGGCATATTGAGCAGCAAGTATTTTCCCTTCTATGCCCCGTTTCCCAAATCCACCGGGAATCAATAATCCATCAAGGGGTTTAAGTGTCTTTTTTAATTCTTTCGGAGTTTGAGTTTCCAGATTTCCAGCTTCAATCCAAAACAAGTTAACACGAGTATTATTTTCAGCCCCGGCATGTATAAAGGATTCCATAATGCTTTTGTAAGCATCTTTCATATGGGTATATTTTCCGACAATACCTATGGTAACTGCATGTTTTGGGGTTTTTATCCGTCTTACCATAGAACGCAGTTCCTTAAGGTCCGGATTGTGTGTATTATCTAATTTTAAATGCTTGGCGATGGTAGTGTACACATCCTGTTTTTTAAAGAGAAGGGGAATCTCATAGATGGTTTGTACATCTGGCATATCAATTACACCGTCCGGACGCACATTACAAAACAGGGCAATTTTATTGCGTGCATTGCTGTCAAGACCGACTTTTCCGCTACGGCACATAATTATATCCGGCGATAAACCAATCTCTCGGAGTTTTTGCACTGAGTGTTGAGTGGGTTTGGTTTTTATCTCTTCCGAGGAATCAACATAGGGTAGCAAAGTTACATGAATATTCATATACTCATGATAGTTTAGTTGATTTTCAAGCTGGCGAATGGCTTCCAGAAACGGAAGACTTTCAATATCCCCCACCGTGCCGCCTACTTCCGTAATAACAATGTCATATTCTTTTTTATTAAGGATATTTGTGAAACGCCGTATTATTTCATTGGTAATATGTGGGATAATCTGAACAGTCGCTCCCAAATATTTACCGCGTCGTTCGGCTTCCAGTACCGTGCTGTAAATTTGTCCTGCCGTGGCGTTGTTCATCTTGGACATGCTGATATCCAAAAAACGCTCGTAATGTCCCAGGTCTAAATCTGTTTCGGTCCCATCATCGGTTACATATACCTCGCCATGCTGGGTCGGATTCATGGTGCCGGGATCGACATTGAGATAAGGATCAAATTTCTGAATGGTGACACGGTATCCTGCCTGCTTTAACAAATACCCGATAGAAGCGGAGGCAATGCCCTTACCGAGACCGGAAATCACGCCGCCTGTCACAAATATAAAACGGGGTAATTTGGGGTCGTTTGTATGTTCTGCCATGGGAAGACTCCTTATCCTTTTAAAACACGGGGAACTTTAAAATGCTCATTATCATGATCGGGTGCATTTGCCATCACTTCTTCCCTACTAAGAGAAGGAAGGTGTTTATCTTCTCGCATTACATTAATAATATCCAGTACATGACTCATAGGTTCAACCTGGTCAACATCCAATTCATTTAATTTGTCAATATATTTAAGGATGTCATTTAACTGCTTTGAATACAGAGTGATTTCTTCTTCAGTCAGCGTTAAACGCGCCAAATGCGCAATGTGTTCAACCTCTTTTCGTGATATTGCCATATATAGCCTTTAATGTTATGTATCAGAGTGTTTTTAATAATTCTACTAGGAAATCCCAGACTTTCCTGATCGAAGGAATATACATACATTCATCCGGAGAATGCGGATTTTCAATAGTTGGTCCGAGTGAGATCATATCCATTCCCTCATGTTTTGCGCCAATTACTCCGCACTCTAACCCACCATGAATTATGTTCACTTCAGGACTTTTACTAAACAATGTTTCATAGACAGCTTTTGATGTAGTTAATAGTTTAGAATTCCAATTGGGTTGCCAGGATGAATATCCGTTTTCGCTATGGTATTCAGCACCGGCAAGATGAGCCAGCATTTCAATTTTTTGGGTCAACATATCCCGCGCGGACATTACTTGGCTGCGTTGGCTGGATAAAATACGAACGGCATTGTTTTCGGTCCGAATTACTGCAAAATTATTTGATGTTTCTGCAAGGAGTGACCCACCGCTATGCACAGAAGGGTCCAATTCTTCGATACCATTCGGGAAAACCAGCATAAAACGGAGAATGCGTTCAGCTAAAGCAGGTGTTATTGCCTGTTTTTCCGGCGTGCTCAGTTTTAGACTGCCATTAATTGTTTGTTCAAAACCTTTATATTCATTCTGAAAAACAGCAATCATATCATTGAGTATATTTGTCGCGCTTTGCATTTTATCGTGGGGAATAGCTATCTTTGCTGTTGCATCGCGGGGAATAGCATTGTGCGCAGTACCGCCGGTCAGACTGATAATACGGAGAGAGGTAGACTGATGAAATGTCCACAAGGTACGGATCAATAGCTTGTTTGCATTCGCGCGGTGTTTAATGATATCGCCACCGCTATGACCACCCATACAACCACCAACTGTCAGTATATAGGTTTCATCGTCTGCCATTAAAGGCTCATAGCTTAATGGAAACCATACTTTTGTATCAACACCGCCGCAACATCCAATTGTGAAAACACCTTCATCTTCGGAATCAATATTCAATAAAATTTTCCCTTTTAATGAATTGGGCTTCAGGGCTGCCACACCGGTTAACCCGGTTTCTTCATCCACCGTAAATAATAATTCCAGTTCAGGGTGTGCAATGTCTGATTCCACTATTGCTAATGCATATGCAAGTGCAATCCCATTATCAGCTCCCAGGGTGGTTTTATTTGCTTTTAGCCAATCTCCATCATATACAAATTCAATGGGATCTTTTTGAAAATCATGTACTGAGTCAACCGTTTTTTCACAAACCATATCCATATGTCCCTGTAAAACTACAATAGGGCGGCTTTCATAACCCGCTGTAGCAGGAATGCGCATAAAAACATTCATTACTTCATCGGTTTTAACGTCAATATTACGTTCTTTGGCCCAATTAACCAACCAGGCTGAAATCGCTTCTTCGTGTTTTGATTGCCTTGGAATCTGTGAAATTTGTTCAAAAATGTTAAGAATATTAATTGTAATATTATCCATTATATCACCTAATTTTTATCTCAAAAGATATAATATGATAAGCAGTATTACAATTGAAAAAGGAGAATTTAATGGTGAAAATTTCTTTAATGTCGCATGCTTGCATCATTCCGGAAAAAGTGAAAGATATTTGCGGATGGTTTTTTTGAAAGATATACAATTAAACTTCCTGCAAAACCGAGAAGCAATATAGACGAAAAAAAAGGATGCCATGCGGAATAGAGATAAATATGAAATGTTTATTATCACC
>JAGLUM010000186.1 GCA_023134755.1 Fidelibacterota bacterium
TACCATGCCCTTTAAATGTTACGCCGCAGAGTGGATAGACGCGCAGGAATTGGCAACAGAAATGAATAAACTCGGACTTGAGGGTGTTATTTTCCGACCTGTCGCCTATAAACCTTATTATGGTGCCAATAAAGGGAAAAATGTACAGGGAGTACAGGTCCATATCACCGATTTTAAAAAGATTGAATTATTGTATCTGCAATTCCGTTTTATGGAAGTTCATCATAAACTTTATCCCGAATATGATCTGTTTAAAATGGGGAAAAACCGTTGGAAAATGTTTGACAAGGTATGCGGTACGGATGAAATTCGCTTAACATTCAGTAAAAATTATAAATTTGATGATATTAAACCTCTGTTTGAGCGGGATGTTAAAACATTCCGGGAAATGTCGAAGAAATATTATTTGTATAAGTAGGAGATAGAATGAAAAAAATACTAAGTGTATTTTTATTGATAAGTTTATTCAGCGGTATGCTGTCGGCAGCTAATAACCGGGAATTCAGGGCAACCTGGTCCATTACTTGGCACCAGTATTCCGGAAGCTTGTCTGCAGAAGCATTACAAGCCCGCACACGTGAAATTCTTGATAAGCATGTGGAAGCCGGCATGAACGCGGTTTTATGGCATGTGCGTCAGGGCGGAACTGCTTATTACTCTTCTGCTATTGAACCCTGGGGTTCTTATTTGGGTTACAGTGATCCGGGATATGACCCCCTGGAATATGCTGTAGAGGAAGCACACAAACGCGGGCTGGAACTCCATGCCTGGTTTAACACTTTTGCGGCATCCAGTACGATTACTGGTGCTCCTGCGCAGGTTCATCCCGAATGGGTTTGCCGTGATGGATATGACCATCCGATGGGAAGTCACCGCGCGCTGTCACCCGGATTGAAAGCCGTGCGTGATTATACCGTAAATCTCGCCGCGGAAATTGTGAATAATTACGATATTGATGGTATTCATTTCGACTATGTGCGCTGGAATGAATATGATAATAGCGAAGCAAGTATCCTCTTTGCTCAATATGCGGAAGAAAATGATCTTCCGGATGGCGTGTTGCCACCGGGTATGGAAGAATATTTACAGCGTCGTGAAGCGGACGCACGATCTATGAACGCTCCAATGGAAAATACCGCGAGCAATCGTTACATATTTGATATTAACCACCCCGAAAGCGGGGGAATTCCGGACAGTACAGATCTTTATCCGGATGCAACACCGGGTGTAAAATTTGCTTCTTGGGCTGATTGGCGCCGCGGAGCTACCAATGTATTTATTAAAGCTGTGCACGATACCGTTCAGACAACGAAACCCTGGGTAAAAGTCTCTCCGGCGGCATTAGGACGCTACAAAGATGCCGGCTGGAATGGTTATTATACTGTATTCCAGGATGCT
>JAGLUM010000187.1 GCA_023134755.1 Fidelibacterota bacterium
TCTCCTGAGGCGCTGGCTTTATTTGACGCGAAGCTATATGTGAATACGCATGACGATACCTTATTATATCGCATGTTGTCACCGCAAACCATTAAAGCGAATAAAAAATATCCATTAGTATTATTTCTACATGGTGTCGGAGAACGTGGCAATGATAATGAACGCCAACTTATTTGGGGTGCCGGCGCATTTATTACAGAGAAAAATTTAAAAAAATACCCATGTTACGTTATCGCGCCACAATGTCCCGAAGACAAACGCTGGCTGGAAAAAAAATGGGATGTTCCCCATCATGAAATGCCGGAAAACCCGTCAGAAACCATGGCACTGACAATGGAATTATTGGACGAGATGCAAAAAATCTATCCCATAGATGGAAAACGGATATATGTTACCGGCTTATCAATGGGCGGATTTGGGACCTGGGATATTATTTCTCGTATGCCGAAAACTTTTGCTGCGGCTGCACCCGTTTGCGGAGGTGGCGATGAGCATCAGGCAGGAAAATTAGCCCGTATGCCTATCTGGGTATTTCATGGTGAAGATGATACCGTAGTTCCGGTCGAACGCTCACAGAACATGGTCAATGCGATTCGGGAAGCCGGCAGTAAAAAAATAAAATATACCGAATATGAGGGAGTAGGACACGGTTCATGGAAACCGGCCTATGCGGATCCGAAATTACTGCGTTGGATGTTTAGACAGCGAAGAAGATAAGAGGGATCCGTCTCCGCCCCTTATTTCATTCGGGCTACGCCGTGATAAAAGGCTGAGGGTCGAGAAGAGGAGAAGAGGAAAATGGGGAGAAGAGGAAAATTGCAGGGATGTACTGCATCATTAGTGGCAGTATTTCCTGACTTTCACACAAATATACCTAAAGAAATTGATTAAGATTCGCAAGATAATGTGTATCATGTACTGAGTTTTACCTCTCTATAGAACGAATTTCAATATTAAATAAAAGCAGTTGATATTTCCCAAAAAATTCACGAAAATACATAGTTCCTATAAATAGAAAATATCACTAAAGAGGGGTAGTGCGGGGAAACTGATTTTATAATAATTTATGAGGCTATTACGTTAATGAAAAACTTCAAAGAAAAAGCAGATCTCATATGGGATATCGCAAACCTTTTACGCGGTGATTATAAGCAATCTGATTATGGTAAGGTTATACTCCCACTGACAGTATTAAGGCGTCTGGACTGTGTATTGGCCCCAACCAAACAAAAGGTTCTAAACTTTTTACCCAAAGTTGCTTCTTTAAAAGATAATGCAAAAGATGTTACTCTAAATAAAATAGCAGGTTTTAACTTTCATAATAGAAGTTTATTCAACTTTGACAAGCTCATTTCCGATCCGGATAATGTTGCAGCTAATCTTAGAAATTTCATAAATGGTTTTTCTACCAGTGCCCGGGAGATTATTGAGTATTTTAAGTTTGATGATCAAATTGATCGTATGGATGACCCGCAATCTGATATATTGTTCATGGTAGTAAAATCATTTCAAGAAGTCGATCTTTCAGGTATGGAATCCCTTGAAATGGGATATGTATTTGAAGAATTAATCAGAAGATTTTCAGAACAATCCAATGAAACAGCCGGAGAACACTTTACGCCAAGGGAAGTTATTCGCCTAATGGTGAATTTATTGTTTATTGAAGACAAAGATATACTTACTCAGGAAGGCATTGTAAGAACGCTCTATGACCCTGCTTGCGGTACCGGAGGAATGCTGTCGGTTGGAGAACAGTATCTTAATGAACTTAATTCGAAAGCCGAGTTAATTGTCTTTGGTCAAGAACTTAATCCCGAATCCTATGCCATATGTAAATCCGATATGCTGATTAAAGGTCAGAATCCTGCGAATATTAAGTTTGGCAATACCTTTACTGTAGATGGACTCGAAGATGAGAAATTTGATTATATGCTTTCAAATCCACCTTTTGGCGTGGAATGGAAAAAAGCGCAGAATGTTATTAAAAAGGAAACAGATGCTAAAGGGATGGCAGGTCGTTTTGGAGCTGGTTTACCAAGGATAAATGATGGATCTTTACTTTTTTTACAGCACATGATATCAAAAATGAAACCCTCGGGCACTCGCATTGGTATCGTGTTTAACGGATCACCATTATTTACCGGGGCAGCAGAAAGCGGAGAAAGCAATATACGTAAATGGATCATAGAAAACGATTGGCTTGAGGCCATTATTGCCATGCCGGATCAACTGTTTTATAACACGGGTATTAGTACCTACATCTGGATTGTGACGAATAAGAAAAGTTCTGAACGTAAAGGGAAGATTCAACTAATCAATGCAATCGGTGCTAAAGATGAAGAGCT
>JAGLUM010000188.1 GCA_023134755.1 Fidelibacterota bacterium
AAATCATCCTTCAATTTTCCGCCTTTGGCAAGATGGCTTTTTTCGAACACATAATCCTGTATATATTCAGAATAGGGGTGCATGGTCCTGAATTTATATATTTTTATAATTTTCCCATTTTTTCCAATACGTTTTAAGGAAATAAAGGGACCGTAGGAGGGGTTTTCTTCTTCATAGGGAATATTTACTTTGATAGCGATAAAATAAAGGAGGTTATTGATCTCAGTCGTATCAATAATTTTAAAACCCGAATAAACTAAACGTCCCAAAATTTCCGTTTTTGACATGGTGCGGTTTTGTCCGCCGGTAATAATATAATTGATTTCCTGGGTTATCGGTAATTTTGGTAAAACGCGACGAAAAATAAAATGAATAAAATAAAACAGTAAAGCAATGGAACGTGAATACTGATCCATGAATTTTTTATAAACACCTTGAATGGTTTCACCGCAACCAATAATATATCCGCCCATTTCTATTTTATCATTGCTTGCTTTTAAATAATCATTCATACGTTTAAAATCATTGACTTTATGTAAATTAATGAAAAGCTTTTTGGAATTCACATTAATAGCTTCAACATTAAAGAGGATTTGAGTATCAAAAACGGTTAATTCTTTTTGATAGATCCCTTTTAAATTAATATGTTTATCAATAAAATCATATAGTTTTAGGCCGCAAATTAAAAGTCGATCTTTTAAAACATCCTTTATTGACTGATCTTCATCCTGTAAATCTGGAATGGGTGTGAGTTTGTAATCATTTTCACGTGGAGTTTTTTCATCAAAAGGGGTTACACCGAAAATACGTCCACTTTGATCGGTATTTCGGGCAATTTTTCTATGTGCACCAATATAACTTATAAATAGTATCTCAAAAAACGTAGACAAAATAACCGTACCAAAAATGATAAGCCGGGATAAATTAAAAAGACGAAATAAATTCACAAAAATTGCAATTATTACCAATGTAAACGCATTGAATTTAAGAATTGGGATAATATAATCCCGGTAACGTGTTTTTCCTTTTATTTGGTTCTTCTGTGTAATAAGATTAATTAAAAATTCCCAAACAAGCAAAGCGATCAAAAATTTATAATAGTTCGGGAGATAAATTCGTAAAGATGCGGGTTTAATCCAAATAACGATCATAAACGCAACAAAAACAGATAAAAGATTAATAAACATCATGACCCATTTTTTATTCCGTAAATTCAAGTATGATGTAAAACTTTCTTTTTTCCGGGAATATTTTTTACGATTAATAATATAGTAAATTAATCTGGAACATAATTCAATTACAACAACAATGAGTATCTGAGCATACAGGGCACTATAATTTTTATTGTATTTTTCTAAGGAAATAACATATAAACTTAACAACCCCCAGACTGCAATTGCATTAATACAAATTGCCATCAATTCATTTTTTAACCGTTGATTGGTGAATTTATATTTCCCCGATGTTAGTGATATCAATATCCATGCTGAAAAAAATATGGCATAATATGTATTAAACGGGATTGTTTTCGTTTGCAAATAAGAAGGAGTAATTACCACAAAGAAGAGCAAAATGATGTCAGTAACAAGGGCAAAAATGGAAAAATAAGTATAT
>JAGLUM010000189.1 GCA_023134755.1 Fidelibacterota bacterium
TGGGTGTGGTGTGGGAGTCTGATGCGAAGATTTATATAGAAGTGATACCTAAAAAGATGAACCAGTATAAGAGGATACCTTTTAATAAGATTGTTACAAATAAAGGTTGCCATGCCAAAAGTTACAAAGGACCCTTTAGGCTGTCTTGATGCCAATAATTTAAAAGAAAAAGAAACTCTCTCTCAACATTTCATTAAAACTTCCGATTATGAGGATGTCCTTAATCCACAAACATTGTTTATTTCTGGTAGAAAGGGTGATGGTAAGACCGCACTGGCTTTTATGCTCAAAGATGAAAAAGATAGAAAAAATAGACTTCGGTATGAATATGCTATAGTTATTAGAAATTACGAGTTTTATCATAGTATCGCTATTTCTATGCGGGAAAACATCCTAAGTAGTAAAGCTGCCTATAACTCCCAGATACAGGAGAAAATAGATGTGAGAACGTACTTTGAGAAATTGTGGCAATATATAATTTATATCGCTGCAATGAACACTATTGTAAATGATTCTGATAAATGCGGGAACATCGAACCGATTAAGGAATATCTTAGTAGCAATAATTTAATTGCTGAAGGGGGCGAAATTGCAGATAATGTTATAAACCGTGTTGTTACACAAGATCTTTTTGATGACGAAAATCCTATATTGCAAGCCGTTGCATCCGTTGTCCGGATACAAGAAAGATTAGATGATCCGTCCTTCAAGAGAGCCATAGATACTTTACGCGATCATTTGAAAAAAGAAAAGCACACAATTCTTATAGTTATCGATACGCTTGAAAAGTATTATTCAGCTGAAGAGGAATTTCTTAAAGCAGTTCAAGGTATGCTGATAGCTGTCCATGAGATAAAGCTCAATTCGGATAATATACGAATTCATATAAAATGTTTTCTTCCAGCTGAATTGCATGATCGTTTTTCTGATTGGAATCCTTCTAAAGTTTTTGATGGAACAGTATTTTTAAGATGGAGTTATAAGGAGCTTCTTTCATTAATATCCAAGCGCTATTTTACATATATAAAAAAATATTATCCAGAGTTTAATGATCATCTAAATACATCTGAAATTGACTGGAATAATAAAGATAGTGTCAGGCATTTATTTTGGGATTATTTTTTCCCTAAACAAGTAACAGATCATTTCGGAGCCAAAGAAGATAGTTTTAACTACATACTTCGGCATTCACAAAGGAAACCAAGAGAGATAATTTATATTGTAAATAGAATAATAAACAATTCAGAAAGAAATGGAAATATTCCAAAAATTACTGAAGAAGACATTCGTGTGGGTGTTCATGATAACTTGGAACAATTGGTCAGAGATAATTTGTTTGCACATCATGATAAACTTGATCGATTGGTTAAAATTGTTCAAATTGCGTTTGCTAATGAGTCTAACGTTTTAAGTGGAAAAAAATTGGGACCAGTATCAA
>JAGLUM010000019.1 GCA_023134755.1 Fidelibacterota bacterium
GCTTTCAATAGTTTAATAAAGGCAATACGGGTTGGATTTAGCGACATATTCCGTAAATGCAGTCTGCTTTTCGGCAGCAACAGTCCTGCTGCCACCCAATAGGCAGCCGATGAGGGATCTCCCGGAACAGCATACTGAAATCCCGGGATAGCACGTCGGAGTATATGAACAGAAATAATATTTTTATTCTTAAAAACAGGGATATGAAACATTTTCATCATGGTTTCGGTATGGTCGCGGGTCGGTAGAGGTTCTTCCACATAGGTTTTCCCCTGTGCCGATAAACCTGCAAAAAGCACACACGATTTAACCTGCGCGCTCGCAACAGGTAATGTGTAATGAATACCCTTTAATTTTTTCCCGTGAATAGTCATGGGAAGATGTCCTGAATCGGAGCAGATATCTGCTTCCATTTTTTCCAGTGGTTCAATAATACGTTTCATCGGTCGCGCACTCAAAGATGCATCCCCCACCATGGTTACCGTTATTTTCTCCCTACCAGCCAACAGACCGGATAAAAGGCGCACAGTCGTACCGGAATTACCACAGTTTAAAATACCGTCAAGCGGCTGTGTCCAGCCGTATAAGCCCGGACTATCGACATCAACCGTAAATTTCCCAAGCTGAAAATGTACACCCAATTTTTGCAGGCACGCAATGGTCGAAAGAGCATCCGAGCCGATATTTAAATGTTTGATCTTTGAACAGCCCTTAGCAACTGCCGCAAACATCAGGGCACGGTGGCTTAAAGACTTATCTCCAGGCAAAGTAATTTGTCCCCGGACCGCGTCAACAGGATAAACGGTTTTTACATGGTGCTCTGTCATGATTTTATTCTTTAATTACTGTAACAAAATCTGTTACATTATATTCGAGATCTTGTATTCCCTTCTCTACCAACCTTAAATTAAATAGATCCACACAGGCTTCTGAAGCAATTACGTAGGCGTTTTCCGGAAGTTGCCCTTCTGACAGCTTGCGTGCGGAGGCAGCAGTGTCCTCTTCTTCTACAAGGGGGACATTCGGATAATATTTTTTTAAGTAGCTTTTACACTGCCGCAAAGCTTGCGGGTGGGAATGAATGGATTCCGGCTTTGTTTTATGAACATCCTGCCGGCTCAGTAGACATTGATTTACCAGGAAAGGAAAAAAACCGGAGATTTTACAGCTGTATTTCGCCAATCCCCGGACGGTTTCCAAAACCATTCCACCTACTGCATTTTGGATTGGCATCAAACCTATCTGGATCAGCCCGAAATCCAATGCATCGTAAACCTTTTCCGCGGTAGTTAAACAAGATATTTTGCCCTTGGGTATATGGTTGTTTTTTAGCCATAATTCCCCAACTTCCTGCGAAAAACTCCCCTCTTCGCCCATAACACCGAGTGTTAGTGGACCCGCATGCTGCACGTTTTCCTTACGTATATATGCAGAAACATCATGGCTTGCCTTTAAAAAATGTTTAAACATGTTCACCGATTGCGGATTGTACAAGAGCATATCCCGGAACAATCGAGGGCTATCGTTGCTGCAGAAACGTTCTATATCCCGTAGCATACTGTAGCCTCGTGTGGGAGTACTGGTCTGCTGCGGTAATTCCATTTTCTTTAGTACATTACCAATAAAATGAGTGACTCCTTGTGAATATGCGATGCTTTTATCATGTTCCTCTGGAGAAATGATCTTTGTAAAAAATGTCCATGATTCAAATATTTCGGCCCAAGTTGCAGCTAATTCAGGATATTGTTCCGAAGGCGTTATGATCATTAAATTAATTTGATTTGTATCATAGCTGTCCGGACCAAAAAGCGGATGCAGACCCAAATGTTTAATATTTGGAATACCCGCATCCATCCATGCAATGGGGTAAGTTTTTACAGAGGCAGTATCAATGACAGTGGTATCTGGTGAAAAGCAGGATGCGTTTTCACTTACAAATGCTTCAATGGATGAAATGGGAATGCAGAGAAAAATCACCTCTTGGCTGAGAGCGGTCTTTAGATTAACGAATTTTGTAAATTTCGGTTCTTTCTGAGAAACTGCAAGATTCTCCTCATAAACAACAACATTGCCGTGCTCTGATAAAATATCAGTCCATAATTTGCCAAAGCGTCCGTATCCGATAACAGCAAAGTGTGTGTGTTTTTGTTTAGTTTTTGGCAATGGTTTTTCCTATTGCACTTGCAATGATTTCAATTTCTTTCATAAGGCCGCTGAATTGCTTGGGTAAAAGTGACTGCGGGCCATCTGATAAAGCTTTTTCGGGATTGTTATGTACCTCTACCATAATTCCGTCTGCGCCCGCTGCTATCGCTGCGCGTGCCATCGGGATTACCAGATCGCGCTGTCCCATCGGATGGCTTGGGTCAACAATGATCGGCAAATGTGATTTCTTCTTGACTACCGGTATTGACGATAAATCCAGAGTAAAACGGGTTGATTGTTCAAAAGTCCGGATACCGCGCTCACATAAAATTATTTTTTTATTCCCTTTGCTCGCAAGATATTCTGCGGAATTCAGCCATTCATCAATAGTTGCAGATAAACCGCGCTTTAACAACAGAGGTTTATTAACATGTGCCAGTTCTTTAAGCAAAGCAAAATTTTGCATATTCCGGGCGCCAACTTGAATAACATCAACGTATTTTTCAAACAAGGGAATGTCTTTAATTGCCATAATTTCCGATACAACAGGACTGCCGGTTTCTTCACCCGCTTCATAAAGGTATTTTAGGCCTTCTTCTCCCAGCCCCTGAAAAGCATAAGGAGACGATCGTGGTTTAAACGCACCGCCGCGAATGAGATTTGCGCCGCGTTTTATAATATCTTTAGAGATTGTATGTATCATTTCTTCATTCTCAATGGAACACGGACCGGCAATAACAGCGATTTCATTGCCACCTATGGTAACATTCCCTATCTTTACTTTTGTATTTCTCGGATGGAAAGTCCGCGAACAAAGTTTATAGGATTCTAAAATACGAAATGCGTTAGAGACACCCTCAAAAACCTTAAAATCTTCCGGGAGCAAGCGTTTTGTATCTCCAATGATACCATACACTGTATACTCTTCACCCTGGATGGGATGAAATTCAAAACCATGATTTGTTAAATAGTTTTCAACACGCTTTTTTTGCTCTTCACTTGCATTCGATTTGAATACAATAATCATATGTCTATTCCTTTATACTAATTTTAAATTGGGAATTGCACCAATGTCCAGATTTGAGATCCATCCTTGGCGATAATACATTACACCGGTGGCAGCTATCATGGCAGCATTGTCCGTACAATATTCAAGGGGGGGATAAAACAATTCAATATTCAAGGTATCTTCCATATTTTTTAATACCGTTCTTAAACGCCGGTTCGCAGCAACACCGCCGGCAATCACTACCTGTGTGTGTCCTGTGGCGACTATTGCACGGCGAACTTTTTCTTTCAATACATCTACAACCGCTTCCTGAAAACTTGCGGCTATATCCGCTTTTTCTTTATTGGAAAGCGCATCATGTTTTTTAACATAATTTAAGACAGCAGTTTTCATGCCGCTGAAGCTAAAATCCAGACTATCAGGTTCCAGCAGTGCACGCGGAAAGCGCACAGCCTTGGGATCCCCGGAATCCGATAAGGTATCAATTACCGGTCCTCCCGGATATCCGATTTTCAATAAACGGGCTGTTTTATCAAAGGATTCTCCAGCAGCATCATCCCGGGTGGTACCAAGAATAACAAAATCTTTAATTCCTTTTACATCCACCAGCATGGTATGTCCCCCGGAAACCAGCAGACAAAGAAATGGAGGCTTCAAATCAGGAAATTCCAGCATCGGCGCATAAAGATGCGCCTCAATATGATTAACGGCAATGAAGGGAATATTTCGTGCCAAGGCAAAACCTTTGGCATAATTCAGTCCGACTAACAAGGCACCCATCAATCCGGGTCCGTAGGTAACGGCGATTGCATCAATGTCCCGCGGGATGAATTTACATGTTTCAAACGCGGAATGCACAACCTGAGAAATCGCATGTTCATGCGCTCTGCTTGCAAGTTCAGGCACAACGCCGCCGTATTTTTTATGTACCATTTGTGAATACACAATATGCGACTTTACATCAAATCCCTGCAGGATAGCGGCACTTGTCTCATCACAAGATGATTCAATGCCTAAAATACATGGACTTGTTCCGTTTTTTTTCATCGTTGATTCTTTTTTATAACAATAACTTCAATTTGTTCAGGTATTATATAAATAATATCTAATACCTCATCCGGTGATTTTATTTTTACCGAATAATAATTTTTATTTGGGAACCATTGTGTCAGATAATCAAAATACACAAAAAAATCACGCTCCGTGAGAGTCTGAATTTGATTGTTCCCGCCCGTAATACGTAAACTTACGGAATTAGGGATAAATTGAATTTCAAGATCATTGGGTTGATTTCGCACTTTAATGGGAATATTTGGAATTAATCGCTCACCTATCATTTCAATATTAAATTGAACATCAACATATTGAGGGGTCATTTTTACCAGTTCAATATTTGGATTGACCACCAGAATTTTAGAAGAAAAGGAAAGATCAACATTCTCTTTTTCCAGGGATTCAGTTACAACATAATCCACGGATTTTAAATATTTTTTGGGCCCGCTCAATGTCACCTTGCCGGTTTCAGGAATACCTACCTGAATATATCCCGGTTTTACTGATATATCTGATATAATGTGGGCAGGAACTTCTTTAGATATTTTATTGTCGATATAAATATCAATACTGTCTGGATATACAATCTCAAGAAAATTTAGTTCAGATTGTATCATCACTTGATTTGGCCGTTCTTTAAAATATGATTTCAATGACAAGCGCTGATTGTGGGTAATGGTTCCCACGTCCAGAATCAGAGAATACTTTGTTGACCATTTCTGAAAGTACAGGATACGCCCCGGACCTTCAACCCTCACTTTAACGGTTTTAGGCAGCGCTTCACCCAGGGTCATTTCCGGACGCGGTTCATAAACCGAGAGCGGAAGTTCTATCACAGCTACATATTCTTGTCCGGAGACAATCAATAACCACAATACGATGGCGCCAATGATAACTAGAATTTTAGGTAATATATTTTTCATAAAATTTCCCGATAATTTGTAAATTTATAAATAATATTGCGATTTCACAATTTAAAATAATATATCAAACTCCTTTTGCTTTCTAAATGACAATTTATAAGTAAAAAAGTAAAATAATATATCATTTTGTGCCATAATTTTAAAATCATTGGAATAAAAAAAGCCACTCTATCTGGAGTGGCTGTATATAATAAAGAACTAAGCCTTATTTTTTATCGCTTTCCTCTGCATCGTTTTTCTCGACATGGTCAGCTTTTTCAGTTTCGTCAGTATCTGCTTGGGCTTTTTTTGTGCTTTTCTTTTTCACCGTTTTTTTCAAAATACTATCGGATTCTTCGTCCGTTTTTGTGTCGTCTTTTTTCGGTTTTGTTTTTGATTTTGTTTTCGGCACTGCCTTAGCTTCTTTTTCCGACTCTTCTACTTTTTCTGTTTTCTCAGTATCTGCTTCTTTTGCTACAGGTTTTGTTTCCGCTTTAGATTTTTTTCCCGCTTTAGGTTCTGTTTTTTCGTCTTGGAATTTCAATAATATCTCTTCCGGGATTTCAATCTTTTGGGTTGCATCTCCCTGTTTTGCCATTACACGAACAATATCCTTATCATCTTCAGATAAACCTAGATCTTCGCTGGCCAGAACAATTTTGCGTTCGTTCTGGCGAACTTCAACAACCCGAAGTTCCAGTTCATCATCTACTTTAATACCGCGTGTGTAATCACGTTTATCTTTTTTGGGCATATTGGTTAAAGGCACAATCGCTTCAACTTCTTCGTCTTCTATGGTCATAATAATGCCCTTATCTAATACCTTGAGAACCTTGGCTTTGATCATTTTACCCGGTTTGTATTTGATTTTCAGGTCATCCCAGGGATTGGATTCCAGCTGTTTATAGCCCAGAGAGATTTTTCGTGTTTCATTATTGATCTCAAGGATAACAACAGTGATGTTCTGACCCTTCTGCAGGATTTCCTTTGGGTGACGGATTACCTTGATCCATGACAATTCAGAAACGTGAATTAAGCCGTCAATGCCCTCTTCAATCTCGACAAAGGCACCAAACTGTGTCAAGTTGCGAACAATACCATTGACCTTCATTCCAGGAGTATATTTCTTTTCTAATTCATCCCATGGATCCGGTTGCAATTGTTTAACACCCAGAGAAATCTTGCGATCGTGTGAATCTATGGCAAGCACTTTAGTTTCTACTTCATCGTTGATTTGAAAAATCTCCGATGGATGTTTGATATGTTGTGTCCAGCTTAGCTCACTGATGTGAATGAGGCCTTCAACGCCTTTTTCCAATTCAATAAAAACACCGTAATTGGTTATAGAAACAACCCGGCCTTTTATAACAGAATCAATCGGATATCTTTGTTCAATATCTTCCCAAGGATGAGCTTCAAGTTGCTTAAGACCAAGCGAAACACGTTGTTTATCAGTATCATAGTCAATGACTTTGACTTCAACAACATCATCAATTGAAAGTATTTCAGACGGGTGTTTAATGCGGCCCCATGACATATCCGTGATATGCAGCAAGCCGTCAATACCGCCAAGATCGATAAATGCACCAAAGTCGGTAATATTTTTAACACGACCTTTAAGAATCTGATCAACCTGAATTTGGCTCAGCAGTTCTTCACGCTTTTCTTTCAGAGCTTCTTCAAGAATTTCTTTACGGCTGACCACAATATTTTTACGTGCTTCATTGAGTTTTACAATTTTTAATTCCATCATTTTCCCAACATAGGAATCAAAATCCAAGACGGGGCGCACATCGATCTGCGAACCCGGCAAAAATCCTTCAACGCTGCCAAGATCAACGATCATACCGCCCTTAATGCGTTTGATAATATATCCTTCGATAATACCATCACCTTCAAATATGTCCTTAATGTGATCCCAGGCACGTAAAAAATCTGCCTTTTTCTTTGATAGAATTAATTGACCTTTGCGGTCTTCAATTTTATCTACATAAATTTCAATTTCATCTCCAAGTTCCGGAATATTATTCCCGAATTCATCAAGGGGAATTAACCCTTCCGACTTGAAACCAATATCCACAACAACTTCTTTATCTGTAATGCGGATAACATGTCCGTTTACGCGTTCGTTGTTGCTGAACTTGTTCAATGTTTTTTCATACATCATCTCAAGTTCGGGATTAAGTTCACGTGCAACTTCTGTATCAAGATCATCACGTTTTACTATTTGGATCTGATCATAGATATCACCGGTACGTTTCTTTACAGTCTCAGTTGCCAGTATCGCTTCTTTCGGATCTGCAGAAGTTTCTTCTTTTTCTTCAGTTTCTTCTTCCACAGGCGCTTCAAGATTTTCTTCAGATTCTGCTTCTACAGAAACATCAACGTTTTCCTCGGTTTCTGCTTTTACCGGCACTTCAACGCTTTCGTCAGCTTCTATTTCTGCAAGTACCTCAACATTTTCTTCAGTCTCTGCTTTTGCAGGTACTTCAATGTTTTCTTCGGTTTCTGCTTTTACAGGTGCTTCAACGTTCTCTTCAGTTTCTATTTCTGTAAGCACTTCAACGTTTTCTTCAGGCTCTACCTCAGCAAGCGCTTCAACGTTTTCCTGCACATTTATATCGCTTACATTGGCTTCCTTCGTGTCAGCCGCTATGTCGATATCTTCCTGAGGGGTTACGGGTTCTAGGTTTTTCAACTCTTCAGCCATTCATTTTCCTCCATTTTTTTGGCTCTTTTATAATCGATATTATTTTATTTACCTGTTCGTTCAATGTCAAACCAGTCGTATCAATTTCAATAGCATCTATTGCTTTTTTCAGGGGAGAATGTATCCGGGATGCATCATGCTCGTCTCGACGTTGTAAATCCGCCTTGATCTCTTCACGG
>JAGLUM010000190.1 GCA_023134755.1 Fidelibacterota bacterium
AATAGCCCCGGCTTTATGGTTATCCGGTAGGCACGTTCCTTAATATCAACAGCTATTGTATGTATCATATCAGTATCTTCTTTATTTTTGCCGCAATATCCCGGGGCGCATGAATCTCTGTATCAATATGTATATCCGCTTTCTCATAAACAGCTATACGTTCCGTCAGAATAATATCAATATGTTCCCGACTGATAGGTTTTGGCATTAAGGGACGATCTTCATTCTGGATACGGGACAAAATCGTTGCGCTGCCAGCCTGCAGCCATATAATTGTTCCATTCCTCTGCATCCACTGCATGTTTTTATTCCGCAAAGGAAACCCGCCTCCGGTCGCAATAATGCAAGGCTGCGATAAATCCAGTGCCAGTGCCACATGCGTTTCTTGATCCCGGAACACCGCTTCTCCATCCTGTTGAAAAATATCCGGAATACTTTTCCCTGTCTGCCGTTCTATTTCATGATCTAAATCAATAAAAGAATAATTCATTATCTTAGCCACATCATGACCCACACAGGATTTTCCCGATCCCATCATCCCAATGAGAAAAATATGTGGTTTGGTATTTTTCATGAAGTTGTTATTCGTTGTTTAATGTCATTCCAGCAATCTCCGCCATAGCGAGCAAGCAATGCGTTGAGAATGGGCCCTGCTGTGACATTTTCTGCTACAACTGCTGCTGCGGGAAGGGCACAGGAATCAGTACGTTCCTTATGCGCCTTCACCTTTTCCATATTGCTGATATTAAAACTATCCAACGCAGTTGTAAGTGTGGGAATAGGCTTCATAACGGCATTAAAGATTAGTGCTTCCCCGTTAGTTATACCGCCTTCCACACCGCCGGCATGATTTGACGTCCGTTGTACCTTCTCGTTTTCTATTTTAAATGCATCATGATATTGACTTCCTCGCAACGATGCGCCTTCAAAACCTATACCGAATTCAATACCTTTAATTGCCTGAATACCCATGATCTCTGCTGCAATCGCAGAGGAAAGTTTATCATCCCAGTGAACATAGCTTCCAAGTCCAATCGGCAAACCGTATACTATCACCTGAAATATACCGCCGAGCGAATCACCCTTAGCTTTCGCGGCATCAATTTCATTTCTCATGGCTTTTGCCGCAACGGTATCAATACAGCGAACATCCGATGTATCTGCAGTTTTCAATAATGTCTCATCAATCTTTTTCGTTCTAATACGAATACTGCCAAGCTGAATAATATGTGAATACAGGCGAATATCAAGAGCTTCCAAAAACTGTCTACATATTGCACCGGGAAGAATACGTGCCGTAGTTTCCCGTGCGGACGCGCGTTCCATTACATTGCGAATATCATCAAATCCGTATTTTATTATTCCGGGATAATCGGCATGTCCGGGGCGCGGAACCTGAACTTTTTGGCTTGTATCCGCATTTACCGGATCCATTTTCTCCTGCCAGTTTCGAAAATCATTATTTTGCACCATTAAGGTTAGTGGTGATGCAAGGGTCATGCTGTTCCGCAAACCGCTTAATACCGCCACACGATCCTGCTCAATTTTCATGCGTCCGCCGCGGCCATAACCCTGTTGACGCCGCCAGAGTTGATAATTCAGCTGATCAATATCCAGAGTAAATCCTGCAGGCAATCCCTTGATCAGGGTTGTCATCGCGGGGCCGTGGCTTTCGCCTCCGGTAATGTATGTAATAGCTTTTTGCATGATTTACTCCATTATTATGGTGTGCATTCTTTAATCTATTAAAAAAGATACTGCATTTTATTGATTGATGGAATGAATAATTGTATCAATATCTACATCTGTTGCTGCATCCTTTTCCATCCATATACTTTGAGATTCTATCGCCTGATATATAAGCATCTGTATGCCGTTTATAGTGAGGATATCTTGCTTATTTGCCGCCTGTTCCAGGTATGTAGGATAGGGCGCATAATTAAGATCATATAGCATATCATCCGGACGAAATTTGATAAATTCTTCAGGAATATCCGGAATTTTTACACTCCCGACGGGAGTACAATTTATCCAGAGCCGCGGGATATCCGGAAGTATATCAAGAACCTGCATACGGAGTAACGGACTTATTGCTTCAATAAATGTTTCCCGTTCCTGCTGCTGTTTACCGCCATACACTGATACAGCATGAAACCCCAGTGTCTCTAATCCAAAAATGACTGCCCGTGCCACACCGCCATATCCCAGTATTACAGGATGATAGGATAAATAATCAGGAATATTTTTTTTAATAACCCGCATAAATCCTAAATAATCAGTGTTGTAACCAATCCAAGCCGCTTTTTTAATATGGATTGTATTTACTGCGCCAATTTTTTTTGCAACCGGATCAAACTCCTGACAATACTGCATGATACGCTGTTTATAGGGAATAGTAACATTGAATCCGGAAAGGCGGGATAATATTCCAAATACTGCTTTATCAAGCTTATCAGGAGATATATCAAAAAGACGGTAATCAATATGCTCCCGGGCGATCATGTTGTGAATGATCGGACTTAAGGAATATGCTATCTGATGTCCCAATAAACCAAATGTCATGTTTTACTTATTCTCTCTAATATACTGTAAAAATCGGGGTAAGAAATATCGACCGTTGAGTATCCTCTTACACGGACCGGGGTCCGGGTAATTAGTCCGGCAATTGAGGCAGTCATTGCAATACGGTGATCACCGTGTGCATTTATTTCGCCGCCAAGGAGAGTAGTTCCACCTATAATATCTAATCCATCCTCAAACTCTTCTACTTCCGCCCCCATGCTCCGCAACATTTCTACGGTTGATGCAATCCGATCGCTTTCTTTATACCGCAGTTCTTTTGCACCGCGGATCACAGTCTTTCCCTTTGCTTGTGTTGCAATTAATGCCAGCAACGGAAGTTCATCAATAAGACCCGGCACCTGCTTACTGCGGATATGAAAATGCTGCAAAGCCGATGTGCGTACAATAATATCACCTGAAGGTTCCAGACTTTTATGTTTTTGTACTACATCAATACGAGCGCCACTGGCTTTCAATAGTTTAATAAAGGCAATACGGGTTGGATTTAGCGACATATTCCGTAAATGCAGTCTGCTTTTCGGCAGCAACAGTCCTGCTGCCACCCAATAGGCAGCCGATGAGGGATCTCCCGGAACGGCATACTGAAATTCCGGGATAGCACGTCGGAGTGTATGAACAGAAAT
>JAGLUM010000191.1 GCA_023134755.1 Fidelibacterota bacterium
GGCAGATTGGCTTACAGGAGGTATTGCGCTGGTGTGCAGTTGGGGGGAAATACCTGCGGTTCCCCTAGGGCGTTCAACCGTAGAATCTGGGAACTGGGGATTGAAATCAGATACTAAGCGCGGTGGAAATGTACGGTTTTGGTTTGCCGATTGGAAAGTATCAGGTAGTAAAGTTCAACAGTTTCCGGAACGAACCTTCGGTCCCATTCTATTCAGTCAGTACACTCTGAGCAAAGACATTCTTAAACTTACCGTACAGATGGCACCGGTTGGAGAAAAAGACAACCAAAGTATACAATTTCAGGTTAAGAAAGAAAATAAATGGAAAACTGTCGGTGAAGCGGCTATTGATCAGCTGGCGCGTACAGCTACTTTTCGGGTGACAAATTGGGATTTTGAGGAGGATATATCCTATCGTCTTGTTTGTAATATGAATGTAGGTAAGGGACAAGAAAAAATATTCTTCCGTGAAGGGATCATCCGCAAAGAACCCTGGGATAAAGAAGAAATCGTCGTGGCAGGATTCACAGGAAATAACGATCTTGGCTTTCCTAACAATGAATTGGTTCAGGCGATAAAATACCACAACCCTGATGTGTTATTTTTTTCCGGTGATCAGATTTATGAAGGTGTAGGCGGATATGGTATTCAGACCAAACCGTTGGAAAAAGCGGCGTTGGACTACCTGCGCAAATGGTATCTGTACGGCTGGGCTTATGGTGAATTAATGCGTGATCGCCCAACAATCGCCATTCCCGATGATCACGATGTTTATCACGGAAATATCTGGGGTGCTGGTGGAATTCCCATACCACCGGGAACATCAGGTGCTGAAGCCCAGGACGCCGGTGGGTATAAAATGGAACCGGAATGGGTTAACATGGTCCAACGTACCCAAACCAGTCATCTACCTAATCCATATGATCCCACACCTGTTGAGCAGGGAATTGGTGTTTATTATTGTGATCTCAACTATGCCGGCGTGAGTTTTGCTATTATAGAAGACCGAAAATTTAAAACGGCACCAAAGCAACTACTACCAAGAGCCAAAGTACATAATGGCTGGGCACAGAACTTAGAATTTAACGCTGCAAAGGAGGGCGATGTACCGGGTGCCATATTGCTTGGTGACCGACAATTGAGTTTTTTAGAGAATTGGACAACGGATTGGTCAAATAAGACCTGGATGAAAATTGTGCTATCACAAACAATCTTTGCAAACATGGCAACCTTGCCAAAG
This sequence comes from Fidelibacterota bacterium, assembly GCA_023134755.1. Taxonomy (GTDB): domain Bacteria; phylum Fidelibacterota; class Fidelibacteria; order Fidelibacterales; family Fidelibacteraceae; genus M50B103. The sequence continues at coordinate 1,241 of JAGLUM010000191.1, forward strand.
GAAAATTCCCACCATGATAATATTGTACCGAGTTTAAAGATATTTGAAATCGGCGAGTACCCTCCGGATGATGTGCCGGTTTCGGATATGGATTCCAACGGTTGGCCGCAGACAGGACGTAATAAAGCCTTGCGCGCTATAAGAAAGGGATTTGCTTTTCATCTGGCCGGGGATCAGCACCTGGGCAGTACTATTCAATACGGTATAGAAAAATGGCGGGATGCCGGATTTGTTTTTTGTGTTCCGGCAATCTCCAATATTTGGCCACGGCGTTGGTTTCCGGCAAAAGAGGGTGAAAATCGACAAAAAGACAGGCAGCATTATACTGGTGACTTTGAAGACGGATTCGGAAATAAAATGACCGTGTTTGCTGTATCCAATCCCTATTTTACAGGGAAAAAGCCATCACGGTTATACGACCGGGCAACTGGTTACGGAATTGTGAGATTAAACAGGGCATCCAGAGATATCACCATTGAATGCTGGCCACGTTGGGTTGATCCTTCTGAGCGGGGTGCAAAAAACTATTTTGGATGGCCAATAAGAATTAAACAGATGGATAATTATGGTAGAAAAACAGTGGCTTATTTACCAACACTAAAAATACAAGGCCTGGAAAATCCGGTTGTGCATATTGTAGATGAAATAGATGGACAAACTATTTATACACTGCGAATTACGGGTGCCTCCTTCAGACCAAATG
>JAGLUM010000192.1 GCA_023134755.1 Fidelibacterota bacterium
CCAAACAAGGTTATCGGAAGTTTGGGCACACAAAGTTCCCCAAAAAAGGAATATCCGCGATTAGAATTCCAACTATAACCATTTTGATTCCCCGTCCCAAGATAATACTGGGCTGTAAAGGTTGTATACCTGGTTTCGTGGGAAAGAAAAAATGAATGCACGCGAAAAGGAGTTTGAAGAGTATCGTTTCCGTGTCCAATTGCCATATTGTAGGAAAACTGCAAACCAGGAAAAATTGCAGATAATGGCCGTAGTGTAAAACGTCCTTCTATGGTTTTGTTATTATTGTATTCCAGGCTATTATATCCACCGCCGTTATAAATGCCAATAGCAATACTGCCATATTTTCCCGGGAAAGAAGAGCTTACTTTCGATAAATAATTTTCATCCATCTTGCCACCTAGCAAAGTCACGGCGGTTAAGCCAAAATCAGCTGAACTGATAATGTTCATACGGTCAAGATACATTTTTCCTTGTAAGAGATAATCATTGATAGATGCTTCAAAATCAATCAAGGGACGGGGAACCAATCCGACCTGAACATAAGAATGCTTAAAAAACCCAAGATCGGGTAATTCTGTTTTTAAATAACAATACTTAAAACGCAGTTCTACATTTCCCGCATCATCACCTTCTTGATCTATGGTAATGTCTTGAGTGTAACGCGCGGAGAAGATATCATTAAATTGTTTTTCAACGGTTAAATATCCGCGTTTTAATTTAAAGGCATTTTCCCGGTCCGATAAATTTACTTGATACGCAAAAAACCAATCACCTTTTATTATAATAAATCGATCCTCCGTAGTTTCTTCATCGTCTGTAGCAAGGGCTATCCCCGTTAAACTAAAAAACATGATAATAATGCCGATAAGTACACAATATTTTTTCATTCCACCCTTTCCTTAAATTGAAGTGATTTTCACTACTGAAAATAAAAAATTATTTTAAACACGATAAAATATAATAATTTTAAAAAGAATCATCAAGACGTAAAAAATAAGGATTAAAAATAAAATATTGTTACTCCAAGGACGTGAATATTATTTATAGCACTGTTGCAATATCAAGTCTTTTTCGCTAAATTTTAAGATGATATAACCTTCGTTCAAACGGGAGACAGCATGAAGGAACTTTCGAAAATTTATGATCCGAAACATGTAGAAGACAAATGGTTCTCACATTGGACAAAGAAAGATTATTTTCATTCTGAACCTGCACCCGGGAAAAAGGCATTTTCTATTATGATTCCACCTCCGAACATCACCGGCATGCTGACGATGGGACATATTTTAAATAATACTTTGCAAGATATTCTGATTCGTAAAGCCCGCATGGAGGGATATGAAACTATGTGGTTGCCTGGAACAGATCATGCAGGTATTGCTACACAGGCACGGGTTGAAAAATTTATCCGCGAGAATGAAGGAAAAACACGCCATGATCTTGGTCGCGAAGCCTTTGTAAAGCGTATTTGGGAATGGAAAGATCAATACGGCGGCATTATTATCAAACAGTTGCGAAAGCTTGGAGTTTCCTGCGATTGGGAACGCGAACGATTTACCCTTGATGAAGGGTTGTCAAAAGCGGTACGTGAAGTATTTGTACGTCTGTATGAAAAAGACCTGATTTACAAGGGCACACGAATCATTAATTGGTGTCCGGTTTCTCATACAGCACTTTCCGACGAAGAAGTAATATTTCAGGAAATCAATGGCCATTTATGGTATTTCCGCTATCCCGTCAAAGGAGAAAAAGGTCGTTATGTGGTAATTGCAACAACACGTCCCGAAACAATGCTGGGTGATACTGCAGTAGCAGTCAACCCAAAGGATAAACGCTATAAAGATTTGATTGGGAAAACTATTGTATTACCAATTGTAGGACGGGAAATCCCCATTATAGCTGATGATTATATAGATAAGGAATTTGGTACAGGTGCTGTTAAAGTTACGCCTGCACATGATCCCAACGACTATAATATCGCTTTGCATCACCAATTGGAATTTCTCAATATCATGAATGAAGATGCGAGCATGAACGAAAATGTCCCCAGCGATTTTGTTGGTATGGACCGCTATGCTTGCCGCAAGGCCATTGTCCATGAGCTTGAAGAACGGGATTTATTGGAAAAAATAGAAAATTATACCCACAGTGTAGGTTACAGTGAACGGGCACATGTTCCCATTGAGCCACGCCTGTCAGAACAATGGTTTGTAAAAATGGCTCCATTAGCACAACTGGCTCTTGAGGCCGTTAACAGCGGGAAAGTAAAATTTAGCCCGGAACGATGGGTGAAAACTTATAATCACTGGCTGGAGAATATTAGAGACTGGTGTATAAGCCGTCAGCTGTGGTGGGGACACCGGATACCTGTATTTACCTGTTTAGACTGCGGTTGGGAATCAGCGATGCGCGAAGACCCCGATATTTGCCCAGTTTGCGGTAGCACACGCATTCAACAGGATGAAGACGTGCTGGATACTTGGTTTAGTTCTTGGCTATGGCCGTTTTCAACACTCGGGTGGCCGGAAAAAAACGCGGATTTGAATTATTACTATCCAAGTAATGACTTAGTAACCGCTCCGGACATTATTTTTTTCTGGGTGGCCCGTATGATCATGGCCGGATTGGAATTTATGGATGATATCCCATTTAAAAATGTCTATTTCACCGGACTGATTCGCGATATGCAAGGACGAAAAATGAGCAAATCATTGGGTAATTCTCCGGATCCTCTGGATATTATTGATCAGTATGGCGCGGATGCGTTGCGTTTCGGAATGATGCTGATCGCACCCAAGGGACATGATATTCTTTTTGACACCACACAGATCGAGGTGGGTCGGAACTTTATGAATAAACTCTGGAACGCAAGCCGGTTTGTGCTTATGAATCTGGATGAAGAAACGGAAAACGGAAAACTTCCTGAAATAAAATTGCTTGAGGTATCGGATTTATGGATTTTATCCCGTTTGAAAGACACCATTCAGTCGGTTGATAAAAATCTTTCAAACTACCGCTTTAATGATGCGGCAAAAGACATTTATAATTTCACCTGGAACAATTTTTGCGATTGGTATATTGAGCTGATCAAACCCCGCTTATACGGTAAGGACGAACAAAAAAAGAAAAGTGCCCTTTCAACAGCAGTATATGTGCTGCGCACGATCCTAAAACTGCTGCACCCTTATGCGCCTTTTATTACCGAAGAAATATGGCATTCAGTAAAAACCGAATCTGAACCTGATATCATGGTTGCTTTGTGGCCAAGAACTGAAAACATACCGAGCGATAGCAAGGCAGTAAGGGATATAAATCTGGTAATGGATGTTATCACGGCAATCCGAACAATTCGATCGGAAATGACGGTTCCCCCGTCGAAAAAGGCAGACGTTTTGATTAGCGGCGGAACGGCTGCAACACGAGACATATTGAATACACATCGGGATTATCTTATTTCTCTTGCAAAGATCAAAGCCCTGACCCTTGATAAAAAAGTACAACAACCGGCACTCGCGTCTTCTGCGGTGGTGAAAAATCTGAAAATTTACGTATCTCTGGAAGGCTTAATTGATATTGAAAAAGAGAAAGAGCGCCTGAAGAAAGATATTAATGCTTATGAAGGACGTATCAGAGCGGCAAAAAGCAAGCTGGACAACCCAAACTTTGTTTCTAATGCCCCGGAACAAGTTGTAGAACATGAGCGCGGCAAATTGGCCAGGTATTTGGAAACGTTGACCCTGTTAAAAGAAAATTATAAAAAATTAGAAGATAGTAGTTAGAGATTAGGAATAAAAATACAATACACCTTATTATTGCGTCTTTGTTGTTTTGTATTTTTGTGCAGAATAAAGTATATGAAAGGATGTCATGACAGAAACAAAACGTGAAATCATCATGAAAGGATTTGATCCAATAGCCCTTTTGGGCGTACGGGATGAGAA
>JAGLUM010000193.1 GCA_023134755.1 Fidelibacterota bacterium
TCGAAATACGGCTGCCCCTCCACGGGAAAATAAATTTTTACGGTTTGGGGTACTTCCATCAACGACAAGCGCTGCATCATACCGGGAAGGCCAAGACAATGGTCACCGTGAAAATGCGAAATAAAGATACGGTGTACCTTTCCGGGCGATATACCTGCCAGAATAAACTGGCGCTGTGTCCCCTCTCCGGGATCAAACAGAATACCTTCATGAAACCATTCCAGTAAATAGGCATTCTGATTCCGGGTCCGGGTTGGTAACTGTGCTGCGGTTCCTAAAATGTGCAATTTCATCGTTCTTTAAATTAATTTTTTTCTGCATATATTCCAACGAGAAAATATTTCATCGATTTGCTCGTTGTTGAAAAATTTGCGAAAATATTGAAAAATATTTAATGCATTAAAAGTAGGGATAGAACATGCCTTATTCCAAAAGTCTATTCCCAAAATATTTTAAATCATACTTAATACAATGGAATTTAATTTTTCGGACGGCCGGTCGGAACGAGACAATAAGATCAAAGGTACCTGCGCACCCAAAATCAGTCCACCCACCGGTGCCTGCTGAAGTTCGATCATTTGTTTCAGCATGAAATTACAGGATGTAATTGAAGGTAAAATAATTAAATCCACATTACCTGTAATGGCTGAATCAATTCCTTTTTTTACTGCTGCTTCGGCATTCAGAATGACATCCAGTGCTATGGGTCCTTCAGCTTCATAGCCTTTTTGCGTGTATTCCTCTGCCAAAATGCGGGCCTCTCCAGTTTCTGGAAGTTTTGGATTTATTTTTTCAATGATTGCAGCAAATGCAATTTTAGGTTTTTTACCAAGAATCCGCTCAGTCAGTTCGATCGCATTGTCTGTAATAGCGCGTTTGCGTTCCAGATCTAGTTCAATATTAATTGCCCCGTCAGTGAGAAAAAGCAGTTTGTGGTAACCGGGGTTGTCACAGACCGCAATATGTGATAGCAATTTTCCTTTTCGCAGTCCTTTTTCCCGGTTCAGGATCGGACTTAAAAATGATGCGGTACCAATATCGCCTTTCATCAGGCTGTCGCCCTTCCCTTTCCTGATATCCGCAATAGCATTCCAGATGGCTTCATTGGGCGTATTCGACTTTATCATTTTATAGTTTTGCAGTCCGCTCTTATCCGCTAATTTATGAATGGTATCCGGTACACCGTACAACCGGGTCATTATATACCCTTTTCCGGATGCTGTTGCAAGGGCTTCAAAAACAGCTGCTGAACTGGGAAATACCACATTGACTGTTTTGGGGTTTCTCGTATTTACGCGTTTATAGATGTCCTTATACCGCATATTATACCTCATCCTTTTCGTAATTATATACATTCATTTTACCATCTAAAATGCGAAATCCACCATCAGCCATGGCACCCAATTCATTTTCACCGGGATAAAAAATAATGTTGAACTGATTTCCTAAATGTTGTTTGATATTACCCTGCACATAGTCGGAGTAAGCAATCCCGCCGGTTAGGATCAGAGCCCGAATATTAAAATCACATACCGCGGCCATGGCTCCGATTTCCTTTCGTAACTGATACAGCATCGCATCAAGGATCAATTTTGCCCGCTTGTCACCACTACGAATGCGTGAAACTACTTCCCGGACATCATTGGTACCCAAGTAACCTTTCAGCCCGCTTTCCCGAGTCAGCAGACGGCGCAGGGATTTTTCATCCATATTGTGTTTAAATACTAAATCTATGAGTCCGCCCAAAGGCAGCGCGCCAGCCCGTTCGGGCGAAAAGGGTCCAAGTCCGAGAAGTGCATTGTTTACATCGATATTACGGCCCTTTTCCATCGCACATACGGTAATGCCGCCGCCGAGATGGGCAATAATAAAATTTTCTTCTTCAATATCCCAGCCCTTACTGTCACAGATCCTTCTCGCTGTCGCTTTAATATTGAGTACGTGAGCAAGACTTTTTCTAGTGATCTGCGGTACTCCGGATATCTTTGCAATATCGGTCATTTCATCAACAACCACTGAATCAATAATATAGGCCGGAGCATCGTATTTCTTCCCAAAATACGCAGCCAGTGGCGCACCCAGGTTACTGGCATGATTCCCGTATTTGGCATGCTTCAAATGATCGATCATGCTATTACATATTTTGTATGCCCCACTTTTTAATGGCTTAAGGATTCCACCCCTGCCGATGACAATATCAATATTAACTATTTTGTGTTTTTCAAGCTCTTCCTCGATCTGCGCTTTGCGAAAGAGAAACTCATTATAGACATTCTCCTTTGATATTTGTGTTTCGTCCATATTGACTTTTAATTCAAATTCCACTTTATTCCGGGTGAAGACGGCCATCTTGGTACTGGTAGAACCCGGATTAATTGCAAGAACACGTTTGGACATTCTATCTCCTCAATGTAATTAGTAAATTATACAATAAGATAAGAAATATTTATTTGATTATCAAAATTTATTATTATATTGGCAGACAATTTGACAATTGGGGAATTAGCTCAGCTGGGAGAGCGCTT
>JAGLUM010000194.1 GCA_023134755.1 Fidelibacterota bacterium
TTATTTGCTAAGGGAATAATATTTCAAACAGAATTATTTGTGACGACCGTCACACATTTGGGAACCGCTATCCGGATTATCCGCGAGTTGATATGCGATAGTTTTCACTTCCGGCATTTATTTCTATCAATTAATTTCAAACAATAATATCATTGTCAAAAAGAATCATTCCAATGATTTAGTTATACACCAAAGGTCTACCCTGACGAACGGCTCCAATAACCACCTGTTATTCAGCATATCACGTTCTTTTTTCTTGATAAAACCAACAAAAACCCATAAAATACCACCTGAACTAAACGATACCAGTACAAGGAAAGATAATGAAAAAAATTGCATATTTATTTTGCGTTCTAGCTGTATTTGCATTTGCACAAAATCCGGTATATTCTGATCCGGTATTTGCTACACATAACGATTCCATTATTATTTATTATGATGCCACCCTGGGAAATCAGGGTCTGATGGATTATTCCAGTACCGATGTGTATGTGCACACCGGTGTGATCACGGAGAACAGTTCATCGGATTCGGACTGGAAATACGTCTGGATGGACTGGCCCGGTAGCGGCAGCAATGCCAATACCGAAAAAAATAAATTAACCAAGGTAGGGGATAATCTCTGGAAACTGGTGATCGGCAATCCCTATGAATACTATGGCTGTCCAACGAGTGAAAAGATCTTAAAACTAGCTTTCGTATTTCGGAATAGCACCGCCAGCAAAGAAGGCAAGGATGTTGGGAATACTGATATTTACCTTTCGCTTTTCGAGTCGGGCGTAACAACCGTATGGATCGAACCTACTGTCCGGGTTGATTACGGAGAACCTGAACGATCTCCGATTTTTTATTCCGCCGATGCAAGCGAAGGTCTGCATATTGAAGCTATGGCAGGCGGCATTGGTGTTGAAGTGGAGTCCATAAAACTGCTATTGAATGATGTGGAGGTCTATCAGGTCAGCAACGACAGCATTAGCTACGATATCAGCAGCGGAGATTTACTGAATGAATTTAATTACCTGACGGCTGTCGGTATTTCCGGGACAATTCAGGATACCTCGGATGTGATGTGTGTAGTAAAATACAGTGAAAATACAGCCACACGCCCGATCAGTCTGCAAGATGGTATTACTATCGAATCCTCTTCATCAATAACATTGTCCATATTTGCACCCTACAAAGAATTTGTACATGTGATCGGAGATTTCAACGACTGGAAAGTCGATCCGGCATATCAGATGAAGAAAGATTCACTGAATGCCGATTCCACATTTTTCTGGCTGACCCTCACGGATCTGCCGGATAGCGGGCTCGGATTTCAGTATCTTGTGGACGGCGATATCCGTATTGCGGATCCCTATAGCACCCTGATCCTGGATCCGTGGAATGATAGCTGGATATCCCCAACCGTCTTTCCGAACCTGAAAGCCTATCCGGAAGGAAAGACTTGGTATCCTGTCGGGGTTGTGAACACGAACCCCCCTGTTTTTACCTGGACCGACGGCAGCTATGTCAAGCCCGATACGGATGATCTGGTAATATATGAATTGTTACTTCGCGACTGGAGTTACGCGCACAGCTACCAATCGCTAATCGATTCTATCCATTATTTTAAATACCTCGGTATCACTGCTATTGAGCTCATGCCCATTCAGGAATTTGAGGGGAATGAAAGTTGGGGATATAACCTGATGTTCTTTTTTGCTCCGGACAAATATTACGGAACCGCGCAGAAACTGAAAGAATTTATCAATCTCTGTCACATGAACGACATCGCGGTCATCATGGATGTGGTGTACAACCACGCGACCGGCCAGTCACCAATGGTCCGGCTCTACAATGAAGGGGTTTACGGCGCACCTACTGCGGAAAATCCCTGGTATAATACCGTGGCAAAGCATCCTTTTAATGTATTTTACGATATGAACCACGAAAGCAGCTGCACAAAATATTTTCTGGATCGTGCCAACCGCTACTGGATCAAAGAATTTCATATTGACGGCTACCG
>JAGLUM010000195.1 GCA_023134755.1 Fidelibacterota bacterium
TTTACTTCACCAGCCGGGAACGACCTGCCGTTTGATGAAGACCTTTGCATACAGGGCAGGAATTTCAGCAATAAGATATGGAATGCATTGCGGCTTGTGAAAGGTTGGAAAGTGGATGAGTCACAGGCTCAGTGTGCTGCCTGTGCCGTATCTGTGGAATGGTTCAGTAGCAGGTTGAACGCCACGATTCAACTATTGGAAGACCACTATGACAAATTCAGGATCTCCAGCGCCTTAATGGTGGCTTATAAGCTGATATGGGATGATTTCTGTTCCTGGTACCTGGAGATGATCAAGCCCGGATACCAGCAACCCATGGACAGGATCACCTATAACCGGACTGTTGAATTTTTTGAAAAGCTGATGCAGGTACTGCACCCGTTTATGCCTTTCATTACCGAGGAAATATGGCACCGGCTGCGTGATCGGGACGATGATGATTGTATCATGAACTCCCGGATGCCACAGCTAACCGGCTATGATCAAGGCCTCCTCAACAGGTTTGAGATCGCCCGTGAGGTGACTGTCACAGTGAGGAAGATCCGTGCAGAAAAAAACATTCCCTTCAAGAACTCCATCCTTCTCTATGTGAAGAAGAATCACGGTGAAGAACCCGATACTTACTTCGACAGCATCGTGCAAAAGCTATGTAATATTTCAACTTTGGGGTACACGGAAGAAAAGATGGACGATGCCATTTCATTCATCGTGAAGTCCACCGAATTTTTTATCCCGCACAGCGAAGCCATCGATGTTGAAGCCGAGATCGAAAAGCTTGAACAGGAGCTGGATTACTCCCGGAGATTTCTAACCACTGTCATGAAAAAGCTGGGCAACGAACGCTTTATAAGCAATGCTCCCCGGAAAGTAGTGGAACTGGAAGAGAAGAAAAAAGCTGATGCCGAAGGTAAGATCAAAGTGATCGAGGTGCAGTTGGCAGAATTGAGGCGTGAAGCGTGAATAGTGAGTTGTGAGAGGTGAGTAAGAAGAAGAAAATCCAACTTTGTTCAAATACCCATAGATATAAAGCTTGAGCAAGTCTCCGGGGTAACGATAGAGCTATGAGCAGTACGTAACGATAGCGGAGTATTGCTTATAGCTTCGTGTAGCGGCAGCCTGTTTATTCTATTAAGTCAATAAGATATATTTAATAAGCTATTCTAAAGGGTGAAATTGCATTAGCCGACCTCCATTATCAATTCGAATAGTATAATAATTACCATTAAAGTAATATCCCATATCATCATATTTAAAGTATCCGTTTCCTTTTTTCAATTCAGTTTCGATTTCTTCCTTTAAGTTTTCAATAATTAAACAAGCAAGCCTTCTTACGTCCTTGTATGTATATTGGAAAAGAGTTCCTCTTGCTGTGGACTGCTCAATGAAAAAGTTTTTATAGTGACGTAAATAGATGTGGATAAAACGTTCGAAATCCCAGTATACTGGATGATCTGTTTTGTAGTTAGTAAGTGTCTCAGTTTGAAATGTTAGTGTAACAAAACATAGTTCTTTGTACTTATCAGGATATGTTTCCTTGAATTGCTCAAGTTGTTTGTTAGAGATCCCCAAATCTTTTTTTATAATTTCAAACCTTTTAATTCTTCTATTTCTTAGAAGTGAATTTAAACGGATAGCTTTTTTTTGATCAATAATATTTCGTCTATATTGCGCAGAAAGTATCCGTATTTCAGCTTCTTCAGTCAACCCTGATTTGTCTTCATTCAATAGAAACATTTGTTCATTTTCTTTACTTACAGCTTCAGGGTTAATTACAAATAAGTTTGCATATAGCTCAACTAATTCATGATGGAGAAATTTATAGCCATCATTTAGCTTCATATAAGCAAGCCGGATCTGAGATTTTTCTAAATCAAATTCTGAAGGATCAAATTTTATTTTAATCGTGTTTGGGATTTCTTTATTCCCTTCTTTTTTGTATTGCTTTCCATTATCAAATAAGTTTGAGGTTAATACTTCAAAAGCTTCACTAGCCAAAAAACCTTCTGTCTTAAGTAGGGAATTTATCTTCTCATTTTGACTCGCTCCTCGTAAATATATTTTACCATCATTCCTTTTATAATTATCATTTGTTATAGAAGCTTCAAGACTCTCTCTTTCACTTTTTTGATAGAGTATGTTTCCGTATACTTCATCGCCATATTTTTTGAAAGCTTTACTAGTTCTGTAGAAACGAAAAATTGTGTATTTGTCAAACTGTCCAGCAAACTTATATATATCCTCGACTGAATATATTAGATCCTCCTTTTTTCTTTCATTTATTTCATTAGCAATTTGTTGTAATTCATATAGTAAGGTTCCCAATTTTTCTTCTTTTTTTTGGATATATACATTCTCAATATTTTTTCCGTCGCGAAGTTCTTTTAATAAGTTCTCACAGAGGTTTTCGTGAAGTTCATAAAGTAAATTAAGTCCTTTGATATCGTATTGCGATAGATCTAACATATTTAAATAGTTTTTCTATTAAGGTTGCCACTAACGGCAGTCTGTCTAATAACCCCGAATATTGCTATTTATACTCAATCTGTAATTTTCTAAATAGCTGTTTTTTAAAATCATACGTTTTGTTGTTTTATCAAAATAATTGCCTTTTAGTAGTTTTTAGACAGTCTGACGGTTGGCGGTATGAAACGTTGGGAAATTCGGAGCTACATTCCTGTCAACCTAGTAGAAAGTTTGATGCAAGCGATTACGTTCGATTAACCACTGTACCCCCAATGTTTTATGACCGCGTGTGTGTGCCCTGCATGAGCATGAG
>JAGLUM010000196.1 GCA_023134755.1 Fidelibacterota bacterium
GATATCACTGATATCACAAATCTTAACGTGTTAATCCATTTCTCCAGGATTCCAATAATGACTTTACATCTATACTGATCACATTTTCTCCCGCAATAGTGATCATCATTTTGTCGTCGTCCGTTACCGTTCCCAAGCGACTACAATCATCGCCGAAGACATCCTCAAAAGCAGCGGCATTTTTCGGATCGATACTGACCACAAATCGTGAATGTGATTCTGAAAATAGTTCGGCCAAAGAACCTATTTCCGTCTCGGGAATATCAACTTTACATCCGGTCTGACCGCCGAACGCACTTTCAGTTAGCGCTACCGACAAACCGCCGTCAGACATATCGTGAGCTGATGCCAGTAAGGATCGTTCATTGGCGATTGCCATTTTCTCGTAAATACGTTTTGCGTCCGCTTTCCGGACCTTTGGAACGTTCGCGCCCAATTCATCAAATAAGGCATAACATTCAGATCCGCCAAGTTCATTGTATGTTTTACCGATCTGATAAATAATATCCCCCGTTTGTTTAAAATCAGAGGTAATGGTTCTGCGTACATCATCGATTTTGGCAACCATCGAATATAAAATGGTCGGAGGAACAGAGATTTTGACATCCCCTCTCTTGAAATCATTTTTCATGCTGTCCTTACCGGAAGTCATTGGAATATTGAAATACGTGGCCATATCAAATAAGGCTTCATTCATTTTTACGAGCTGTGCAAGTTTATATTTACCATCGGGGTTTTTTTCTTCATTATAGAGGGAATCCGGAACACAGAAATTATCGTTTACCGTCCAGAAAATTCCATCGGGCTCATTCGGATCCGGCAACTTTCCTCCAACGGCAATGATCTGCCGGACTGCTTCATCAAAAGAACCTGCGGACATTTCATATGCGTCAATATCTCCATAGCGTGGAATAATACCATTCGAGACAGCAATACCGGTAAAACTATCGTGATCTATTCGAATTACGCCGGCATCCTGCGGTGCCAATCCCCTATCTCCCATCAGGGGTTTTATCACTGTCTTACCTTTTACTTCATGATCAAATACACGGATCACCGATTCCTTTGAACAGATATTCAAGCTTCCCATTAATGTTAACAAAATATCGTTGTAATCGACATCTACTACGGTTGGCTCACTTAGTTTTGGCGCTTGCCATTCGGCATACATGATTTTTTTGGGAACTGCATTGTGCAGAAAATCTAAATCCAAATACGCGACACGTTCATCATTATAGAGGATATCTAAGAATCCATTGTCAGTGAAATAACCAATATCGCTGACCTCCACCTCAAAATCCTTTGCCATGTTGAACAGTACATCTTCATTCTCCGCTTCCACCACAAATGTCATGCGCTCCTGGGATTCTGAGACAAAGATCTCCCATGGCTGCAATCCGTGATATTTTAACGGCGCTTTATCCAGTTTCACCACAGCTCCACCTGAAATCTGGGCAAGTTCTCCGATGGAAGACGATAAACCGCCTGCTCCATTATCCGTTGAAGATTTCAACAGACCGGACTGCGCTGCTTTTTCCATAAAATCGGACATATTTTTCTGGGTGATCGGCGATCCAATCTGTACAGCGGAGCGTGGAGAATGTTCATCAATTTCCAGAGATGAAAAGGTCGCACCATGAATACCGTCTTTGCCAATACGTCCGCCGGCCATGATAATACGGTCACCTACATCAATGGGCTTTTCCCAAGAGGGTTTCCCCTTGTAATACATAGGCATCACAGCTGCGGTTCCGCAGTAAACAAGTGGCTTGCCGCGAAAGCGGTTATCAAAGACAATGGAACCGTTAATTGTGGGAATACCTGATTTATTTCCACCGTCTTCAATACCTTTGACCACACCCGCCATGATCCGGCGCGGATGTAATTGCCCTTTAAGTAATTCACCGTCATAATAGGGTGAACCAAAACACAGTACATTCGTATTGAATAAGCATTTCCCACCGCCAATACCGGTCCCCATGGGATCGCGATTTACTCCGACAATTCCGGTCAAAGCACCGCCGTAGGGATCCAGTGCGGATGGACTGTTATGCGTTTCAACTTTCCAGATAAAAACATTGTTATCATCAATTTTGACAATGCCCGCATTGTCATTAAAAACCTTCAGGATCCAGTCGTTACCGCCCTTCTCAAAGCGTTCCCGAATGATCTTTGTGGATGTAAAAATATACGATTTGAATAAGGAATCAATATCTTTTTCTTCCCCGGTATCTAAATCTTTATAATGGATCATCGCGTTAAATTCTTTGTGCTTGCAATGCTCACTCCAGGTTTGTCCGAGGACCTCCAGCTCACAGTCAGTTGGATTTTCGCTCATTCCGAGTTCACGGCGTATTTTTTGAGTATTTTCATCCAGATAATGATCTTTTATCGTACGCATTTCGACCTGATCCAGTGACAACAGCATGGTTTTAGATAATTCCAAAAGCTCTTCATCTGACTTATCAATATCAATAATATGCGTTTGAATTTTAGTCTGAATTTTTACTGTAGGGATATAATCCACTCGCCCTGAAAATATGCCATATTTAATGTAATTGATCAGGGGATTACCAAGCATATCGTTTCCAAGAATTTGCAATGCCGGGTCATTAAGCGGCTGCTCGATATAATACAATTCCCCGGTAAAAATAAATTGCTCCCCGGATTCTGCAGATAGATTAAAATAATCACTATATGTTTTTTGTGCTGAAACACCCTCATCATCAGTAACGCCCGGTAATTTCGCCATGAATAAATAGCGCTTAAATGTTTTGTCAGTAAAAAGATGGTCCATGTGCAATTCATGTAAAACAGTATCTTTCAGGGTTTTTTCTGCAAAATCGCGTATTGTTTCTTTCGACTTATTTGATAATATCGTAAATATTTTAGAGGATTTTACGCGGCCTGTTTTAATTTGGAAATACCGTTTCGCATCTTCTTCAATGGTTTTTCCGGCAACATCCGAAATCGTATCTTTCAGCATGAGTTGAATAATATAACTATTCAATGTTTCTCCTTAATATTTCAGCTCAGAGTACAAGAAGTTTTTCGAAACTTATCATTTAAACAACGAAAAACTATTAATTCCGTTTACAATATTGCTTTATATGTTAAACGCTTGGGATCCAAACCTTTTGTATCAATAACTATTTCCGGTTTTTTAATGATCTTTCCGCATATCTTTGCTTCGTATTTCCGGGTTTGCGCGAAACGCACAATATCCCCGGCATGATCAGGATTGACAACCAAAAGCATGCCGTTGCCCATATTCCATAATCGAT
>JAGLUM010000197.1 GCA_023134755.1 Fidelibacterota bacterium
AAAGATTAAAGATTTAAAAGACAGAAAAAACCATATGTGATTTGGCTAAACATCTAATCAACTCATAATCATGAATTAATTATTAGATACTTAGAGAGATCAGAGGTTAAATTATGTATTAAAGCTGCCATAGAAACTTTAAAGAAAAAACAATAATAATATATGCTTTGGTGATATTTTAAATGTTAAAAATATATGCAATTGGAGATATTCACGGATGTTCTAGGACATTTAATTCTTTATTAATAAAAGAACTTAAGATTAATAAAAGAGATAAAGTTTATTGTTTAGGCGATTATATTGATAGAGGACCCGATAGTAAAGGTGTGATTGATATAATTTTAGATTTGAGAAGAAAAGGCTATCAAATACATACACTAAGAGGTAACCACGAGCAAATGTTTATGGATTCAATTAATAATAAACAGGAGTTCCAAAAATGGATAAATAATGGTGGAAACTTTACTATGAAAAGTTTTAACATTCAATCCTATAAAGATCTATCACCACAATATAAACAGTTTTTTAGAAACACTAAATATTATATTCATAAGAATAATTTCCTTTTTGTACATGCAGGATTTAATGTTGATAATGAAAATATATTCGAAGACAAACAATTTATGCTATGGAAACGTGGATTTTCATTAAATAATAATGAACTTTATATGAAAAGAATTATCCATGGACATACACCAATAAGTATAAACTCTATAATTAATAGCGCAAAAACTCAAGTAATAAATATTGATAACGGTTGTGTGTTTAAAAAATATAAATATTTAGGAAGCTTAGTCGCAATAAACTTAACAGAAAATATCATAATTAAAACAAGAAATATTGATTAGACAATAATCCAAAATAAAACAAGGAAATAACTGACCTTCTCCCCCAATCGGGTTTCTTTATTAACTAACACATTAGTGGCAACATTTCCCCACTTACTCGCAAGCATACCAAGAGAAAATGATTAAAACTCGCTATATAAGTGGGATTTCCTAGCTAATAAAAAGGATGTGGCTGTCTGAATAATGAGGGAGGGTCAATTTAATGTGTAATTTGTTTTAGCCCTGTACCGTCAATATTAATCGTATATATTAATATTTTTTCTTCACTTTCTTTGTACTGGGTGAATGTAATTTTCTTTGAATCTGGAGACCAAGATGGTGAAGATGCCTCTTCTATGAGTAATTGTGAATTACTTCCATCAGTCTCTATGATCTCAACGCCATTATCGGTTGTCCAGGCAATCTTATTCCCATCCGGCGACCATGAGGGGTGACGATTAATTATCGAATTATTATGTGTAAGCTGTCTTACATTTAAACCGCTTGTATCTGCAATCCATAATTGATTTTCACTATCAGTATCCCCAAAGCTCCCGACATAAACAAATTCTTGGTTATTAGGCGCCCATGAGGCATCTCTTCCCAATTCTAGATGTTTTACTTTATTATTGTTCAATGATTTTAACCAAAGCCCCCATAAACCATTTGAAGTAATATCAAATATTATCAAATTTCCATTGGGTGACCAGCAAGGAAAGAATGCATTCCCGAAATCTAAAATTCTATTTAAGCTATCACCATTGAAATTTATTGTAAAAATATCTCCTGAACTAAATGTAAGTTTATTATTATCTGGAGCCCATGAAGGATTCAACGCTATTCCTGACAATATTAATCTTTTATTTTGCCCATTAGTGTCAACAACATATAAACCATCATTTTCTGGACCTTCACCAGAAAAATAGTTATATGCTATCCAATTACCATCATGACTCCATGCAGGTGATCTGTCACATGAATTCAATTCTGGTATTGGCATGGGGTCAATTACTGTACATGAATTAGTAAGAAGTATAAGTAAAATAATCAATGACCACTTAATATATTTTTTCATTTAGAATTCCTGTTATTTATTCTTAAACAATAAATAGCCTATACTGTTGTGTATAAATATACAGCTTTCAAATTCATAAAATCAACCTATACTGGAATAATTTTATACGTAATAAAGTCTTCAGTATTTGTGTGGGTATGAAAACAAGCAATCTAGCGAGTTCTAAAGCGTTGTAATTTATCGCGTTATACTACTATTTTTCCAAACTTATTTTCACCCGTCACATTTTGGTGTACATGAGCTCTAAAACCCTTATAGATACTGGGCAAGCACTGTACTCTTAATACAGTGGTGGTTTATTCACAATATTTCACCCGGCAACAAATAGTTATCTACTTCTCTAATTTGCTGATTATCAGAGCTATTCAGCGGACTCATAATCCGTTTGTGATTTATTAAATTTAAATTTGTATTATTGATGTAATAAGGAATGGTGTGCCGGCAGTGTTAGTGATGTTTTCAACTTTCAAACAGCTCTCTTACCCTAAGACCTTATTACTCTCTTATCCTAAACTCTAAACTCCTAAACACAATTTATTATTTATAATTATCTTCCAATTTCAACACATTAGTGCTTTCAATACTTATAACTATTTCTTAAATTTATCCCGTGATATTTGTAACTGGAGGATACTGATCTATGCCGGCATATGT
>JAGLUM010000198.1 GCA_023134755.1 Fidelibacterota bacterium
CTATTCCGTATCCCCTTCAAGGATTTCTTCATTGAGATTGATAGATTTTTTCTTCAATTTCTTTAAAAGTTTTTCCTGCATTTCTTTTGCCGGGTCATCACCATACAACTTAATCAGGTAGGTCAGCGCAATAGTTTCCACGATCACAGAAATATTTTTTCCAGGATTGATGGGAAGGCGAATATGAGGGATTTTTACCCCAAGAATAGTAGTAAAATCATCGTTCAGTCCAAAACGTTCGTATTGTTCCTTCGGATCCCAATGTAGCAACTCAATCTGGATTTCCACACGTTTTTGAACACGTACCGCGCGTGCACCGAAGAGTTTCCGGATATTTACAATCCCCAATCCTCGCACCTCAATAGTATCCTGTAACAGTTCTTCCGGTTTTCCGATAAGAACATTTTTTGCGGTTCTTTGAATGTTGACAACATCATCAGCTACCAGACGATGCCCTCGCTCAACAATATCCAGAGCAATTTCACTTTTGCCAATTCCGCTTTTTCCGGTAAGTAAAATACCTATTCCATACAAATCCACGAGGCCACCGTGTACCGTTGTTGTAGGGGCAAATTTTATGTACAGATACGTTCCGGCATCTTGCAAAAACTGCATGATATTAATTTTTGTTTTTAGCAAAGGAATTCCTGCTTCAGTAGCAAGATCAATAATAATGGGCTGGATTTTCGGCGTATCCACAAAGACAACACACGGTATTTTATAGGAAAACATTTTGCGGAATACATTTTCCATAGCCGAAGGAGATAAAGAAGACACAAATTGCATCTCCTTTTTGCCGAAAACCTGCAGTTTGTGTCCGGGAAAATCTTCCCAAAATCCCGTAAGCTCCAGGCCGGGAATATTAACGGCCGAGGATGTGATAAGCGTATCATTCCCCACCTTCGGATTGATTTGCTTGAGCAATAATTTGCTCGCTGTTTCGAGGATTAAATCACTCGTTGTTAATTTTTTCATGTTTAGATTTAAATTGTCCTTTATATTTTTTGAGTTGACGTAGCATTTTATCGACAGCAAGATCGACGGATTTTGTAAGTTCTTCATCTTTTTCATGAATAATTAACGTTTTTACAGGGGCTTTAAGAATAATCTCAGTAAGATATTCATAATTTTTGATTCGCTCCAAAATAACGTGACAAGAAACAATACGATCAAACACTTTTAATAAACGTTTAATTTCATTTTCAACGTAATTACGTGTTTCATCGGAGATAGAAAAATGCCTTGCTGTGATCAAAATTTTCATAGCAGTCTCCTTTTTATGTTCTTTGTTAGATTGTCATGCCAAAATATACAACAATATTTTTTAAAATGAAAAATTAATGTTCCTTCTTTTTTTTGTCGGCCCGGGGATGTGCTTTAGCATAAGTATCCATTAGGTGACTCATTTTAACGTGGGTATATATCTGCGTAGTGGAAAGACTTTCATGCCCAAGCATCATACGCACCGATTCTAAATCTGCACCTTCGTCGAGCAGGTGGGTGGCAAAGCTGTGGCGTAAAACGTGCGGACTGTTCTTTTTGGCACCAGCGGAGACCTGTGTTAAGTATTTTTCAACGCGTAAACGCACATTTCGGGGGGAAATTCGTGTGCCGCGAATGGAAATAAACAGCGGGTCATCAGCACCGGGTTGGCTGAAATCTTCTTGATAGTAACGTAAATATATTTCGATTGCTTTGCGGGCGGCTGTACCCAATGGCAATATTCGTTGTTTATTTCCCTTTCCGAGAACAGAAATCAGCATCTTGCGAAATTGTATATCATGAAGTCGTAGATTAATTAATTCGCTCAAGCGAATTCCACAACCGTAAAAGAGTTCTATCATTGCGGCATCTCTGGCAGTAATAAAATCTTTTACTTCTAAGATCTTAAACAGTTCGCGGACTTGGTCTTTGACTAATACAGTTGGCAGATTTCTCGGAATTTTGGGTGATTTAATTGCATAGGCCGGATTTTTATCTATCCATTCTCTGCGTAGTGTGTATTTGAAAAAGGATTTCAAAGCAGCTAATTTACGCGCAGCTGAACGTGCGGAAGATCCGGTCTCGGTCAACATGCCCAGAAAATGCCGGATCGTTACTTTATCAATATCATCAAGCGAGACGCTCTCTCGCCCATAATATTCACAGCAGAAAC
>JAGLUM010000199.1 GCA_023134755.1 Fidelibacterota bacterium
TAACAGCAATTTTACAATTGAAAAAGCAACTCTTTCTTTATTTAAATTGGGCGACACGACCCCCAATGGCTGTGCAGGCATGAAGATCATCGGTGATCAAACGGTCATGATCAGCGCACAAAACATCTGGACAACCGTTGGGAACTATACTCTGAATAGTGCAAATCTATGGTCGCTTTCCTCCAATGTCTTCACATTAAATTCCACGAATGCCTATGGTTACTACTTTTTGGAATACTCCGTATCGTTAATGACGGCAAATACTGGTGGTGACGATATTGAGATGGGTGTATTTATTGGTACAACCCTGAACTCTGAATTAACGCTTAGTCGACGTTTATCCAGTGAGACTGATGTAGGTATTGCGTGTGGCATTGGTCTTTTCTATGTAAACGGTCCCGATTCTACGATTACGCTTAAGATACGGAATACCACAAGTACCAACAATCTGACCATTAAAAAATCCCTGGTCGGTTTTTCTCAGATCCGTTATGTATATTCGGATGTACCCCTTCCCATTGTCTTGCGTTCATTTAATGTCGAACAACAGGGAAACGTTGTAAAATTAAGCTGGGAAACCGCCTCGGAAACCGAAAATTTAGGATTTAATCTTTATCGCAAGGAAGATAAGGGCAGCTTTCATATAATCAGTTCTTATACTGATAATCCGAATCTATGGGGATGTGGAACAAGTTCAGAAACACACAGCTACTTGTATATTGATAGCGATGTTGAAGTCGGCATACATTATACCTACATGTTGTCAGATGTTTCCTATAATACGATAGAAGAAAAACATTATCAATTTAGCAGGCAAGTATACTTACCGCTAGGTATCGATTTGGGTGAAGTTTTCCCCAATCCTTTTAATCCGAAATTTATTATTCCCTTTACTCTTGATACACAGCAACATGTTACTATTCATCTGCTAAATGCTCAGGGTATAAAAATACGTACCCTGACAAATGCCGAATATACACCCGGCAGTTATCAGATCCCTGTATATGAGCCTTCTCTTAGTTCAGGTATTTATTTTATTCAAGTTCAAGCCGGCGATCAAAGTGAGATTCAAAAAATCGTCATGATTAAATAGAACACGAGTGAAAATAAGAAAATAAAACCCGATTTACATCGGGTTTTGTTGTATTTTGATAAAATAATCATTTTTTGGTTAAATAGCCCCCATTTATCAAATACATTCATATGAGCCTATCTGATAAATGGGGAAAAATCACATTCAATACTATTCAAATAATGCATAGAAAACAAAAAAGCCTACTCATTCGAGCAGGCTTTCGTACTGTCCTGATGAATATCGGGAGAACCGTCCCGTCTTCGTCCATCAGCTGACCCCGAATGTTCGGGGCCGGACAAGCACAATCTATTCGATCGAGGGATTTTAAGTCCCTGAAACGCCCCTAATCGGACTGGCTCCGCAAAAAGGTACAGTGAATGTTTACATTGCCGCTATGAAAGATGACAAACCCATTCTGGAAGTCTATACGGATAAGCTCGGGACTATTTCTTGCAGAAAAGCCTGTGCGCGGATCAGAAAAATCAAAGGTATGAACAGGGATGAATGGCATAAGATGTTAAGGGATGCGGTTCAGTATAATCGAGGATTGAAGGAGGCGACAGAACGATAGAACAATAAAGTGCTAGAATATTAGAGTGGGAGATTCGAGAAGTAAGCAGTAAACAGTAGTCAGAAACGTAGAATAAATTCAACTTGTTCATAATCTTAGACAGGAGAAATATGAAAACAATATAAAAATTCTAAATGCGTCTAAATGGTTGACAGGTTTATCTGCTTAATTCGTCTTAAGTGATGCATATTTTCTCCTAAATCTGTAACCATTCAGCATATACCATACATTATTCATTATTTAATGCTTCGACGTTTAATTTATTAAACTATTTTGGTAGCATTAGAAAATTAACACTTGTAATAATATCTTCATTATTTTAAATTGAGGATTGTTATTTTATAAGCAGTATTTATAAAATAAACATAAAACACAGAAGGGAAAAAAATGGGTTATAATTCTATCGTTTTAGTTAAACAAGTTCCTGATACTGCAAATATTACCGGTGATGTAATGAAACCGGATGGAACAGTTAACAGAGCAAAATTACCGGCTATTTTTAATCCGGAAGACAAAGTTGCTTTGGAACTTGCACTACAGGTAAAAGATCAATATGGCGGTAAAGTAACTGCTATTACTATGGGTCCACCTAAAGCTGCAGAGCTTTTAAAAGAGTGTCTTTATATGGGAGCTGACGATGTTATTCTGGTTACAGACCACAAATTTGCCGCAGCTGATACTCTTGCTACATCTTATGTGTTGAATAAAGTTATTAAGAAAATTGGTAACTTTGATATTATTTTTGCCGGAAGACAAGCCATTGATGGTGATACTGCTCAAGTTGGACCACAAACAGCTGAAAAACTTGGATTACCGCAAATAACATATACAGAAAAGATACTTGAATTGAACAATGGAAATATCAGAGTTCAAAGATTAATTGATGGTGGTCATGAAATATTGGTATCTAAATTACCAGCTCTTTTAACAGTTGTTAAGGAGGCATCTGTTCCGCGTCCTTTTAGGGCAAAACGTGCAATGGCATATAAAAATTATGTTCCGCCGCAACTTGCAACCGAAGATTTGGATGTGGATATAAAAAGATGTGGTCTTTTCGGCTCACCTACTAAAGTTTATAATATTGAATCTGTTGTTCTTTCTGCCGGGGATCATGAAAACATTGAGCCTACAAAAGAGGGCTTAGGACAATTAATTGATAAACTAATGAATGATCATATTTTTGGATAAGGACTATTATGGATAAATTATCTCATGAAGTTTGGGTCTATATTGAGAAAAAGCATGACAATATAGCTGATGTTAGTTTTGAGCTTTTATCAAAAGGAAGAAAACTGGCAGAAAAATTAAATGGAACCTTAAAATCTGTAATTATTGGCGACGATTTGGAAAAATTGGCTAAGCAAACATTCAATTATGGAGCTGAGGAAGCTATTGTGGTTGAACATGCTGATTTGAAACAATATAAAACTATGCCATACAGCAGAATTTTAAGTGAATTGGTAAAAAAACATCAGCCGCGTATAGTACTTTTTGGAGCTACTTTTGTAGGTAGAGATATTGCTCCACGTGTTGCATCCAATACATTAAGCGGATTAACTGCAGATTGCACGGATCTTCAAATTTCTGATATAACATATATGAAAAAAGAATACCCGAAATTACTGTTGCAAATACGTCCGGCATTTGGCGGCAATATTATAGCTACAATTATTACACCGGATAATCCTGTGCAGATGGCTACTGTACGTGAAGGTGTTATGGAAATGTCTGCTCTAGATAAACCTGTTGATGGAAAAATTACCAAAGTACCATATCAGGCAGAAGAGATTGATAGGGTTATTGAGATAATTGAGCGTTATCAGGAAGAGAGCAAAGTTAATCTTAAAGCTGCGCTAATAATTGTTTCCGGTGGTTATGGTATGGGCTCAAAAGAGAATTTTGAATTGCTTAAAGAATTGGCTGATTTGATTGGCGGCGAGGTTGCAGGAAGCAGAGCAGCCGTAGATGCCGGTTTTATTGAGCACGAACGCCAGATAGGACAAACCGGTGTTACAGTACGTCCTAAACTTTATATTGCTGTAGGTATTTCCGGAGCTATTCAACATAGAGCCGGTATGGATGAATCAAATAAGATTATTGCCATAAATAAAGATCCGGATGCTCCGATATTTGGAGTTTGTCACTATAAAATATTAGGCGATGCAATGAAAATTATACCCGCCTTTATTGAAGCTTATAAAAATAAATTGAAGTAGGGGAAATTATGCCGAATTTTTTCACAGACAATAAAGATATAGTTTTTCAATTTGAAAACTTGGATTTGGAATATATAACCGAACTTACTGAAGATGGTTATAAAGATGCGGGTAAGTTTGACTATGCTCCTAAAGATTATAATGAAGCTAAGGAAAATTATAGAAAAGTAATGGAAATAGCCGGAGATATATCCGGAAATATTATTGCTCCTTTAGCAGCAGAAGTTGATGAAGAGGGTGCCCATTTTGAAGATGGTGTTGTTACTTATGCTAAAGGTACTCAGGAAGCACTGAAACGCTTATCACAAGCTGACTTGATGGGCTTTACTTTACCAAGAAAATATGGTGGACTTAATATGCCTATGACAATTTATACCATGTCTATCGAGATGGTATCACGGGCAGATGCTTCTCTTATGAATCTATATGGATTGCAGGATATCGGCGAAACGATTAATAAGTTTGCCAAAGATGAACAAAAAGATGAGTTCTTACCGCAATTTTCAGATGGAAGCGCTACAGGAGCTATGGTACTTACAGAACCGGATGCCGGATCAGACTTGCAGGCTGTAAATTTAAAAGCATATCAAGATGAGGATGGAAACTGGAAGCTAAATGGTGTAAAACGTTTTATTACTAATGGTAGTGGTGATATCTTGTTAGTTTTGGCAAGATCTGAACCCGGCACAATAGATGGACGCGGTTTAAGTATGTTTGTTTGTTATGGTGATGATACTGTTGTAGTTAGAAGAATCGAAAATAAATTGGGGATTCATGGTTCACCCACATGCGAACTACAATTTAATGATACTCCTTGCCAGTTGATTGGAAAGCGTAAACTCGGTTTGATTAAATATGTAATGGATTTAATGAATGGCGCTCGTTTGGGTGTTTCCGCTCAGGCTATGGGTATATCTCAAGCAGCATATGAAGAAGCCTTATCTTATGCAAAAGCACGTGAACAATTTGGGAAAGCGATTATTGAAATTCCGGCAGTAAAGAATTTGCTTATCGATATGCGAACCACATTAGGGACAAACCGTTCTTTATTGTATGCTACTGCAAAATCTGTTGATATGCGCGATAAACTTATAGAACGTATTGAACACTTAAAGGCAGAAGGAAAGCCTGCTAAAGAAGAAATGGAATTGCAGAAAAAATATAATAAGATTGCTGCCTTATTAACTCCTATGTGTAAATTTATTCTTACCGAATCTGCTAATAAAATAACATACGATTCTTTACAGATTCACGGTGGAACAGGTTATATGAAAGAGTTTAGTGTCGAGCGCTTAGCAAGAGATGCGCGTATTACCAATATATATGAAGGTACTTCTCAATTGCAGGTAGTTGCAGCTATTGGTGGAGTAATAAATGACCTTTACGCAAATAAGTTTGATGAATATGAGAGTAAAAACTATAACGGTCAATTAGCAGACCTGACTATGCATCTAAAGAAAATTCGTAAAATCTATAAAGAGAGTTTAAGTTTTGTGCAAGAAAAGAATGATGAAACTTTTCAAAATGCTGCATCTAAAGATTTAGTAGAGATGTATAGTTACTTAATTACTGGTTATTTATTGATAGATGAAGCAGAAAAAGATGATAGAAAACTTCATATTGCAAAACGTTATATTTTGAGATCTTTAGCTGCATGCAAACAAAATTCAGAAGCCATTAAGTTAGAATTATATTCAGATCTGCAAAATGTGGAAGATATAGTAGAAAATTAAAATAGCATTTCACAAGTTTTTCTAAAACAGTATAATTTAAATTTTTACCTGCGTAACAACCCTCCGAAAGTTCAAAACTTTCGGAGGGTTATTCTTTTGCATCCTTAGAGCTTGGCAAAACCCGCCTTCATTTGTACGAGTAAGGCGGACAGGCTGCCGGAAGCTGAAGGTAATGCTTGAGAACGGGGGTATAACTATTGGCAGGGACCGATTTTGGTCTATTTCACATTTTTCACACAATAACGATAAAGCCCCTGTAATTAATTGATTATCAAAGGCTTTGAATGTACCGAAGACCGGACTTTCCTGGGGGACCCCTGCGGAGGAACCGGCCCTATCAATCAGTAAGTTAGAGAAGTCGGCGTCCAAAAACTGCCCGGTGAAATTAACCTTCCCATAACACTAAGAATTACAATGCTTTATAACTCGCTAGATTACTTGTTTGGGATTTAATGTTTATGATTAAATCAAGATGTCCGATTTTTGGGGAAAGGTCATTGTAGAAGTTTATTAAAGCAAGCATAATCTTCTTGATATTAGAGGTGCCTTATTATATATTATTTAAGCATAAAGTATAAATAAATTTGTAGAACACAATATGATACATCTTAAAGTATTTATTGACGAATCAGATGGTTTTAAAACGCTTTTCTTTGAGCGTATCAGATTTTATTATACATAATAAATTGAGAAAAAAAGGAGAAATTATGAACTGGTATCTACAAGCTTTAAAGAGCTACGCTGTTTTTAGTGGAAGAGCAAGGAGAAGAGAGTATTTTATATTTGTCTTATTCAATATGATTTTTTCCTTTATAGCAATTATTCTTGACAATATGTTTGGGATTGCAATTGAAAGTGTCGGATATGGTCCAATCTCTGGGCTTTATTTATTAGCTATAATTATCCCAAGCCTAGCTGTTACTGTGCGAAGACTACACGATGTTGGAAAAAGCGGTTGGATGGTTTTAATTCCTTTAATTCCTTTAGTTGGAGTGATTTGGTTATTGATTTTGTTGATAACAGATAGTGATTCCGAAGAAAATCAATATGGAAGCAACCCCAAGGATATACAAACAGATAATTTTACAGAAGATGATGGGGATACACTAATATTAATTGCTGTTATTTGGATGTTTATAAGTAGAACATTTTTTGCTATTATACCAAAAATAGTTGATGGTTTTTACCAAACAGCAACCTTTGAAATAATTAATATATTTTCAGTCTTTATTTGGGCATTAATTCCTATAAGTCTTGCCTTTGTAGTGAAAAATAAATCAAAGCAAATTATATTATTCATTCTTGGGGGACTTTACTTTCTCTATGGTTTTTATGAAGCAATGACACAATTTATTAAATAATATAAAAATCATAGTTGTCCTTAGGTGCAGCAACGTTTTTTAACAGAAGCGTTACTCATAGTTTTTTAAAATACTAAATTGCATTGTTAAATAAAAAGGCGATATCATGAAACTAGAAAAATTTAAAGATAATGTTCAGCAATTAAAACAGAGCAAAGATTATGATGGATTGAATAAACTATTATGGAAAACTGGTGAATCAGAAAAAGACATAAAAGAATACATAGCAAATGCGCTTGAAGAAATAGGAGATGAAAAAGCAATGGAAATTCTTGCTAATATAATTTCAGATAGACCTACTGATTGTGGTGAAATTGCTTCAAAATCTTTATCAAGAATGAAAACACCAAAGTTAGTAGTAAAATATGCTATAATGGCTTATGAAAAAGGAATTAAAAAAATATCTAAATCTTCTGTTAATGGGGTTAATCTTGAAGCAAGTTTTAAACTTGTAATAAAATCATTGGGAGAAAAAGCTGTTGAACCTTTACTGGATAGTGTATTAAAAGATACTAATTTAATGGCATATAATCTTATAGAAGAGCTGTTACTTATTTACACGACTGTTAATTCCGTGGAATTATTAAAAGAAAGATTGTTTTCTCCTGATCGTAGAAGCCGTGAACTAATTAGTGTTTTATTAACTAATCTGAAATGGGAACCATCTACTATAGAAGAAAAAGTTACCAAATTTATTTCATATAGAGAATGGGGGGAGCTAGAGAAATTGGGGGAATCTGCGTTGGAATATTTATTTGAATCCACGAATATTAAAGATAATTACCTTGTTAAAAGTAAACCCAAAATTATAGGGATTATTGGAAAAATAGGAAGTTTGAAAGCTGTTGAGCCATTAATAGAAATACTAAATAACAATTCTTACCCAAAGCCTACTATAAAAGCGTTGGGTGAGATTGGTGATCCACAAGCAGTAGCTCCTATTTTAAACCATATCAAAAGTACTAATCATCTTTCTATTCTACTTAATTCCTCCATTTATGTGAATGCTCTTACAAAAATTGGAAAATCAGCACAAAATGATATCAATATAGCACTAAAAGATTCAAATAAACATGTACGGAAAATTGCAAAAGATACACTAAAACGACTAAGTTCTCGTACACCCTGAGCCTCCCCCCATTTATCAGACAGTTGGATGTGATAGGCCACCTCCCAAGTGGCTTTTTTATGCAATAAAATCCCACTTATATAGCGAGTTTT
>JAGLUM010000002.1 GCA_023134755.1 Fidelibacterota bacterium
CCGGTATGATCGATGCCATTGTTCCTGAACGGGATACGACCATCATTGCAGTCGTTGGTGATAAAATGCGCCATAAACCCGGCATTGCAGCAGAGATATTTCGTGCATTAGGGCGACAACAAATAAATGTGAAAGCAATTTCACAGGGATCATCAGAAAGGAACATCTCGATCGTCATCGCGCGGGAAGATGAATATGCCGCAATCAATGTACTGCATCGCGCACTTTTTCCCATCAAGGAGAAGACGGTAATTTATTTGATAGGAACCGGTCTGGTGGGACAGGAATTTATTAAACTGCTTATGGACGGAGAATTACAATTAAACGGTGTGATTAATAGCCGTAAAATGCTGTTGCACTCTGACGGTGTAAAAGTCAATAAACTTGTATCCCATTTACAGAAAAAAGGGAAAAAAGCAGATATTTCACATTTTTTGCAGATGATGAAGGTGGATCCAACGCCGCGTAAAATATGTGTGGACTGTACCGCTAGTCAGGATATTACAAATTGCTATCATGATATTCTTGCAATGGGCGTATCCATTGTAACGCCCAATAAAATCGCCAATACGAGATCCATGGATTATTATACATCATTGCGTGAAATCTCCCGTAAAAATCAGGTGTTGTTTAAATATGAAACGACAGTTGGCGCCGCACTGCCTGTAATCTCAACATTACGCACCATGTTGGAAACAGGTGATCGGATACATCGTATTGAAGCAGTATTATCCGGTACATTAAGCTATATTTTTAACACATTATCTTCGGATATTTCTTTTAGTAACATTGTAAAACGTGCCGTTGAAAAAGGCTTTTCCGAACCCGATCCCCGTGAGGATCTGCAGGGTATAGATGTGGCACGCAAAGCCCTGATCCTTGCCCGGGAGATTGGCTACGAACTGGAAATGCCTGATGCAGTGCCATCGTCTTTGATCTCTGACGCCTGCAAAATGGCTGCTTCATCTGAAGAAATCATTGCGTTGATCGCGGCTGACGATGCCGCATGGCGAAAACGTATCACTGCCTTGCAAAAAAATGGAAAGGTTTTGCGCTACATTGCTGAGATTAAAGAGGGAAAGATCACTATTTCTGTCAAAGAAATTGATGCAAATCACCCATTTTATCATCTATCCGGTCCTGATAATATTGTGGCGATCTATTCGGATCGCTATCCTATCAATCCGCTTGTGATCAAAGGAGCTGGTGCCGGTGCTGTTGTAACCGCCGGCGGCATCATGGGGGATGTGATAGGTATTGCGGGAACATAAGCAAAATAATATATCTAAGAATAAAATATAAAGATCATTAGGGGAGTTATATATGCAAGCAGACAGCAAGAAAATTCCGGTTGGTATTTTAGGTGCCACAGGAAGTGTTGGGCAAAAGTTTATTGAGCAACTTCAAGGACATCCCTGGTTTACCATTACTGCTCTGGGCGCTTCCGAACGGTCTGCAGGGAAATTATACAAACATGCAGCAAACTGGTTTCAGAAAACACCGCTTCCCAATTGTATTGCAAATATGGTTGTTTCTGAATGTGTTCCGAATCTACCGTGTCGCATCGTTTTCAGTGGAATGGATGCTTCCGTTGCGGGTCCCATTGAGGAAGCCTTTGCCGAGGCGGGCTATATTGTGATCTCCAACGCAAAAAACCATCGTATGCGTGATAATGTCCCGCTATTGATCCCTGAGGTAAATCCCGATCATCTGGAATTAGTCAAGAAACAAACACACAAAGGGATGATCATTACGAATCCAAATTGTTCGACGATTGGTTTAGTCATGGCACTAAAACCCCTGCACGATGCTTTTGGAATTGATAAAGTGTCCGTTGTTACCATGCAGGCACTTTCCGGTGCAGGGTATCCTGGTATCTCAAGCCTGGATATAATTGATAACATGATCCCCTATATCGAAGGCGAGGAAGAGAAAATTCAAATTGAGACCCTCAAACTTTTAGGTGAAATAAAAGAGGATAAAATTGATTTTGCGAACATTACTGTTAGCGCGCAATGCAATCGTGTTCCCGTGATTGACGGGCATATGGAATCGGTAAGCATTAAATTGAGATCGCCGGCAAAAAAAGACGATATCATCGCAGCATGGCGTAATTTCTTTGGGGTACCGCAGGAGCTTAAACTTCCTTTTGCACCCAATCCGGTTATTCATTATTTTGATGACCCACGCTTTCCTCAACCCAAACTACACCGCAATCTTGGAAATGGAATGGCGATCAGCATAGGCCGATTGCGTGACTGTACTGTTTTGGATGTTAAATTTACGGTATTATCTCATAATACGATACGCGGTGCCGCAGGCTGCGCTATACTGAACGCCGAATTGCTCGTAAAAAAGGGATA
>JAGLUM010000020.1 GCA_023134755.1 Fidelibacterota bacterium
GATTTGCCGCTATCGGTGATCGGTTCCGGTTCCGGTTTTGGCAGTGCTTTATAGATCGTATGAAAATTCGGGGTGTTGATCATACGGGTAAATACATTTTTTACAGCAGGGGCCGCTGCAATACTGCCATGATGCATTCCCATAGCCGGTTCATCGATCATAATGCCGCAAACCAATACCGGGTTGCTGGCAGGAAAGAAAGCAAGAAAAGAAGCATGGTATTTCGAATTTGAATATTTTCCGTCAATGACTTTTTGGGCTGTCCCGGTTTTACCCGCAATATGATAGCCATCGATATAAGCACGTTTTCCGGTTCCGCTTGTAACTACTTCCTCTAAAATACATTGCATGCTGGCTGCAGTTTCTTCACTCAGTACTCTGCGGACCGAACTAACATTATATTCGTTGGTTAATTTATTTTTTGAGTTATACGTTTCTGACACAATATAAGGTTTTAGCAATGTTCCGCCGTTGGCGATCGTTGCGTACGCGCTTGCCATCTGCATCAGGGTGACGGTCAATCCGTGACCCATCGCCACCTGTGAATAGCCGACGCTGCTCCATTTATCCGGAGTTTTGAGATTGCCGCCTGTTTCTCCCCAAAGACCGATTGCAGTAGGTTCACCGAAGCCGAATTTGCGGGCCATATCATAAATCGCGCGATCACCGACTTGGTAAGCGATTTTTCCCGCGCCGATATTTGAGGACAGGGTGATAATTTCCTCAACAGTTAGCCATTCATGCGGCTTGGTATCATGAATGACACGATCTTTTACGCGCCATTCACCGTTTTCGCAGAAGATACGGCTGGTAGCAGAAAAAATATTATTTTCAAAGGCGGTCACTACCGGAATAAATTTAAAGATCGATCCGGGTTCAAATTGATCGGAAATTACGCGGTTGCGCCGAATTTCCGGACTGGAATTGCGGATTTGGTTCGGGTTGAAGGTCGGATAATTCGCCATAGCAAGGATCTCACCGGTTTGCGGATCCATAATAACCCCGATACCGCTTTTCCCTTTACTTTTTTTAACGGCATTTTCCAGCTCTTCTTCCAGAATGACCTGGTATTCAATATCAAGGGTAAGTTTGACATTTCCACCGCGTATTGCCGGCTTGGTTTTTGCGCTTTCGCAGGTAATGACATTTCCCCGTTTGTCACGCTGAATAGTTTGCTGCCCCTTTTGTCCGCGCAGTACACTGTCATAGTATTTTTCTATTCCGGCTTGTCCGGAACCGTCATCCCAGAGAAATCCAAGCACCTGTCCCGCGCCATCCCGGTAGGGATATATCCGGCTCATCTTTTTATCATATTTGAGACCGTGGCAGCCTTTATCGCTTCGTAACTGCCCGACAATTTCCGGGCGCACCTGTGTTTCCAGAACATAATAACTGTTTTGCTTCTTGAATTGGTTGCGGTAATAATCGGGAGTTTTATCAAAAGCTTTCGCCAGGGATTTAAAAGCATTTTCAGGTTCGAGTAAATCGATATAGCGCGCGCCAACGGAATATTCAATAATATTGTTTGCCAGGATATTGTCGTTGCGGTCAAGTATCCATCCGCGCTCGGGCAGAATATCTTCAGA
>JAGLUM010000200.1 GCA_023134755.1 Fidelibacterota bacterium
TCATACACGTTCGATGAATTTGGGTAGCGCTTGATGTTTTCTTTAAAAATAAGGATCGCATTTTCAAGATCTTTGTTTTGCAGATGGGTGTAACCGGCAAAATTCAGAACATTTTCGGGCGCTGTCATATCTACACCATATTTGGCAGATATTGTTGCATAATGCGCATCGATTGCCGATAGCTCTTCCCCAAAGGTGGCATTCGGCAACTGCCAGTCAGAAAATATGAAACGCAAGCCTTTAAAAACACTGATATAAGGGATAGTAGCATGATTTTCCGTTTCTATATGCACATAATCAAAATGAAAATTCGAGTCCGCTTTTTCCTTAATCAAGTCGGAGAAAGCTCCCAATGCTTCAAAATATGCAGGTTCTTCACCGATAGTTACATAAAAGTAGATAGGTTTGTCATAGTGTGATTTTAATTTTGCTTTGCTTTCTTCGACCATGTGGTTTTCTGCAAGTTGTAAGAATGGACTGATGGCAATGTAGGCATCAAAAAGCTCGGGTTTCTCCAATAAGGTATAATTTGCAAAAACGCCGCCGAACGAATGACCAACTAAAACATCATAGGATGATGTTCGGTAATTTTCGTTGATGTAGGGTACAAGCTCACCGGAAATAAAATCCAGGAATTTTTCAGCACCTCCGGAGGTGGGAAAATTATCAACGTGGACCGGTGTAAAATCACGGATTCTGTCGATGTTCTGTATCGCAACCACGATCATTTGTGGCATGTGCCCCTCATCGGAAAGAAAATGAACAGCTCCACTTACATGATGAAAATGTGTATTTCCATCCAGAACATAGAGAACCGGATATTTCTGTATGCTTTGTTCGTAAGCTTCAGGAAGATAGATGGACATTACTCTATCTTCGCTCAAGGCTGTTGAAGAGAGAGTAATTTCATGCCCCAAGGTGAGCATGTTTTCTTGGGCAAAGACAAGGCTGCAGGATAAAAGCATCAGCCCCAGAAATAAATACATTATTTTACGTTTCGTTTTGTTTGACATTTTTTTCTCCATATTTTTTAAGTTTAAGAACAGTCCGTCTCCGTCAGGCTAATCGCTTTGACTTCAGTCTACGTACAAAGAAAGCTACGTCCGACAAGACGCCGGACAAGCACGAATTACTAAACACTAACATCATCATCCCGGGCTTGATTCAAGATATCGTATATTGGGCGAAAGAATGTGAGTTAAGATCCTGAAATAAATTCAGGATGACCCAAGTGGGGTGTTTCTGTGAATATTTTAGGTGTTTTGTGTCTTTTCGATAAGCTTTTCTTTTTCTTATTTTTCTAACCTCTTTACTTGTCGCGACTCACCAGTCACCTTTTCTACGCAGGCCAATGCTTGATCAGGAAGTAAATCCCGAATCCCAGGGCGGCGCCTCCAAAAATGTAGAAAAAGATTTGCGTGCCAACGCTTCCAAGGATCTTAATGAACGCCTGGATCTTTCCCATATTCCAGATCTTTTCAGGTTTAGCAAGTGTGATCCAGAACACGAGAATCGCATACAATACAAGTCCGATTCCAAGATAAAACATCATTCACCTCCGTTATCAATTGTTTGTAATATTTGGGGCAGGTTTTAACTGCCCCCTTATCTGTAATTTAATGAATAAACTATGAAAGTCCGGAAATGATCTTTTTCCGTAAGAGGAAAAAATACAATCCGGTCGTACCTACCATTATCGCTGATTTCCAGGCAAAGCCAATCCAGGTAGCGGTTCCAGTGAAGACCGCTTCAAGGATATCATATACCCAGTAAAAAGGGACCCACCAGACCACCCATTGCCAATTGTTCGGAAGAAGGATGCCTCCAAGAATTGCCAACATCATCATCATCGAAAGGAATTTCCCAATCCCGATGGCTTCATTCTCATTGTTTGCCACGGCGCCAATCAACAGACCCATAAACAGGGTTATTGAAAAAGAGAAAAACACCAGCAGATATACCTGCAGGATATTCACATGCATCAATCCCAGAATCAGCAAGGCGATGATAGTGTAGAATACAGTGACAAGCAAGGGATAGATGCTTTTACCAATATAGTATTCACTCTTTGTTAAAGGTGTCACCCGCAGTGCCCGATCAGTACCTAATTCCTTATCGTTAACTACGCCCAAACCGATGATGAAAGCGCCAACAATGATCATGAAAATGATAAAGATCGATCCACCCATGGTAGCCACGGGAGAGGTTGTGGTCCGCTCGGAAAGTTCCGGCGGTACACCGTAGCTAAATTCATTTACACGGGAAGCCTCCGGGTAATTTGTCTGGTAATAGTATTGCCGGATTACACGGGAAGTGGTGGAAAAGATGGTGTTTTTTTCCAAATTCCGTTCCAGTACAGAGACATACTGTTCTTTTTCAGGATTCCAATAGAGTCCCTCCACCGATCCGGTTCCCCGGAGTTTTCTTTCCATATCGTCAATATTTTGATAGGTTTTTATGTTCGCAAATTCATCAAGCTCATCAATGATGACCTGTTCAACGGCATGTGGACCTTCGGTCACGATCGCAATAGTGGCAGATGTACTTTCTACACTGGGGAGGAAAAAACGGAGAATGATAATGATCAGCATAGGAACGATCACGATATACCCGCCCATAAAATTTTTGAAGACCATTTTCAGGTCAAAAAGGAACATTTGTATTAGCTGTCTCATATTATGCCTCCCTCCGTATCCGCTTGCTGAATATCAGTCCTGACAGGACGAAAAGCACCCCGCCAACTGCTGTTAAAATACCCGCACCCTGCCAAATAATATGACTGTTGTTGTCCGGGAACATCGCCGCATCCAGACCAAACAGGGTGTGATATGACGGAATAAATTTCAACCAATCAGGTGAAAAAATTGGGGCAAAAAGTGAGATTGCCGGCAAAGAAATCACCATCATCAGCAGAAGAACCCAGCCGATAGAACCCATGGGATTATCAAAGTAAGTGCCAAGTATCACACCGATCGAGGACCCTATAATAACAGTAAGAAGAATAATGAGCAGTGCGGGCAGATACCCGCCGAAACCCATGATGGGGATGTAAAGTATCGAGAATGTTATACAACTGACAACCATCAGTATCAGATGTTTGCTCAAAAGGAAAGACCACATACCGGTCGGTGTTACCCGAAAGGCACGGATTGTCGCGTCAGAGCGTTCCTGCCCGATCATGGCTAGCATTATAAAGAGTCCCATGATACCCACCATCATGAGGAGAACGGGCGGCAAGAGCCGTTTATTAAAGGGAAGTTCATCCCGCAGACCTTCCTGCAGAGAAGTGATTTTTACCGACTCGTACACATCCAGAGGATAGGCGCCAAAAGGCGGATGCAGGATTGAAAGAAGATCCTCCATATCCGCCTCGATGTATTTCATCATAGCATCGGTGGTATAGGGTTGGATCAATAATTCCGTGCGGTAAAGGGTGTTTTCCCCTTTTGAAATGATCAATCCCATGGCAGATTTATTCTTTTGCATGCCCGCGATGATTTCTTCGCGGCTATCGACATACATTTCAGATTCCAGCTCGAAGTCTTCCGCAAATTTATCTACAAATTCCTGCACAATGCCGGTGGAATCGTGGATATAGATCATGGTATCCCGCTTAATATCCTCAGGGAGCACAAAAAGGAGCATCAACATGATCACTACGGCAAAAACTACCTCCAGAATGATCCAGACATCCTTTATCCCAAGGAGTACATCTTTTTTGAATAGATTTCCAATTCGACTCATATTGACCTCCTACTCAAGACCGCGGCCGGTAAGTTTAATGAAAATTTCCTCCAGGGTAGGTTCTCCTGAATGTATGGTTTTAACATCATGCTCAGCGATGAACTTCTGCAAGACCTCTTTGTCCTTGTCGGTCATGCCAAGAGTCTCAGACTTAAGCTTTCCGTTCTCAGCGTATTCCACGGTTACCGTAAGCTGCCCATATTTCAATTTCAGATTTTTTGGAGTATCTATGGCAGCGATCTTGCCATCCACAATAAAAGCCACCCGATTACAAAGCTCGTCTGCCACAAACATGTTATGTGTGGTAAGAAAAATGGTTGTGCCTTCCTTTTGTTTTTTTTGGATGATCCTTTTGATACTGTTGGCAGTCGTTGGATCAAGTCCCAAGGTCGGTTCGTCAAGAAACCATATGTCGGGTTTGTTAATCATGGATCTGGCAAAGCCGAGTCTCTGCTTCATTCCTTTAGAATATGCACCGGCCTTTTTCTTGCTTTCCTCAGCAAGTCCCACCATTTCCAGTACCTTCATGGGATCTTCGGTTTCGCCATCGTAGAGCTTGGCGTGGAACTTCAGGTTATCGAGTCCCGAAAGCTTCTTGTACACATTGGGTATTTCGAAACCCACACCGATGCGGTTGAAGAATGCTTTATCGGGTTGTCCCTGACGGGGCTTCCCGTCAATAATGAGATCCCCTTTTTGCAATTCCAGAAGTCCTGAAAGGATGCCTTGGGTAGTAGATTTTCCGGCACCGCTGGGTCCCAGAAATCCGAAGATCTCCCCTTTTGCAATGTCAAAACTGACATCATTCACCGCGTAATCGTCATTCTTCTTGTACGAATAAAAAATGTTTTTTACTTCGATCGTAAGACATTAGCCTCCTTGACCTCGTTATTTTTTGAGCAATAAACGTCTATTATGTGGTATTAAAGACGATTTTAATATAATGCTTAACATAGTTCAGTATAAATATTTTGTTTGTTCACAAGAATTATACGATGAAACGGGGGGAAATGAAAGAAATACCGTAATTCATGAGTCGTGAAGCGTAAGTTGTGAACCAAGTAGAGCTCAAAATTATGCTGGTAAAAAAGTAAGGTATCAGATCAAATATTTACTTGGAAATAAGGCAGAATTTTATTTTAGAGAGGATAAAAAGATAAAAAAGTAAGGATCATTAAAGTGAAAATAAGATGAAAGTGCTTAATTTTTATAAAAATAATTTTGTTGATTTGAGTTTTTTTGGCGAAAAATATTAAAGATAGAAGAACGTAAAGCGTAAAGCGTGAACAGTAAGTAGTAAGAGAATAAAAGACTAAATAGTGATAATTAGTAAGGAACAGGCATGTCTGTTCCGTGCAAGGACATTATTAACAGAAATTATTTTTCACCCTCAAGAAATTCCGGCACTCTTCGGTGAGGTATTCCCTGTTCATAGGCATAAGCGATCTCAATGAGCACATTCTCGCTCCAGGCGCGTCCGAATATAGAAATACCGACTGGCAGTTCGTCGACAAATCCCATGGGAACCGTAATATTTGGATAACCGGATTGCGCGGCAGGAGAGGAGCTGCCAAATTGAAAACTGTCGCCGTTTATCCAATCTGTTTTCCAGGCAGGCGTTCCGGTAGGTGCAATAATCGCATCCAGATCATTTTCATCCATGACCCGATCGATACCGTCTTCGCGACTGCCTTGTATCATCTTAGCTAATGCTTTCTGATATTCTTTGGAATCCAGTCCCGCTTTTTCCTGTGCCATTTCCAGGGGATCATTGTTATTGAACGCGATCAGTTCTTCAAGGTTTTTGATGGGTGTATTTGGACCCAGGGACTTGAAATACTTGTTCAGTCCGTCTTTATATTCATACAGCATGATCTCAAAGGAATAATGGCCGACACTATCGGCTAAAATGTTATCAATTTCGATAATCTCCGCTCCCATGCTTTTCATATCGTCGATGGCTTCATCCATAAGTGCATCGACCTTATAATT
The DNA here is from genome assembly GCA_023134755.1 of Fidelibacterota bacterium. GTDB lineage: Bacteria > Fidelibacterota > Fidelibacteria > Fidelibacterales > Fidelibacteraceae > M50B103. Next base: position 5,737 of record JAGLUM010000200.1, read on the forward strand.
GATTTCCTTAAATGCCGTGTAATAAGCAATTCGTTTTCCTTGTAAGCCATTTTTGTTCAGAAATTGAGTGTAATCGGGGTAGGTTTTTCTATCAGTCAGCAAAGTTTTATCGTCATTTGGATCTTTTCGTGTAAGAACACTCAAACACATCGCGGCATCACGCACCGTGCGTGCCATAGGCCCGGCCGTGTCCTGGGTCCATGAAATGGGTATGATCCCGCTGCGACTGACCAATCCAACCGTAGGTTTGATTCCCACGATACCGTTTGCATGCGAGGGACAGACAATGGATCCATTTGTTTCGGTTCCGATCGCCAGCATAGTAAGGTTAGCAGATACCGCTACGGCTGAACCGGAACTCGATCCGCAAGGATTGCGGTTCAATACATAAGGATTTTTAGTTTGGCCGCCAACACCGCTCCAACCACTGGTGGACAATTCACCCCGGAAATTTGCCCACTCACTGAGATTGGCTTTCCCGATAATGATCGCCCCGGCATCCTGGAGTTGTTTTGTGACAAGAGCATCCTGCAGGGGGTAGGAATTCATCAACGCCCGTGATCCCGCGGTAGTGGACATCTTGTCGTGGGTATCGATATTGTCTTTTAAAATGATCGGGATCCCATGCAGAGGGCCGCAAATATTACCCGCTTTCATTTCCTTGTCCAGTATCTTGGCAATCGCAATAGCATCCGGATTGATCGTGATTATAGCATGTATTGCGGGACCCTGATTGTCGATAGCATTGATTCTATCTAAATAGCTTTGAACAACTTCTTGGATTGTAAATGTACCCGCTTGGTATCCTTCTTGGAGTTGCGCTATATCATATTCCAGGAATTTAAATTTGTTATAATCTTTGCGGGCAGATTCTCGACTAATAATGATAACACTGATAAAAGCGATTAGAACAATCGCATATAATAGTCTAAAGATATTTTGTTTTTTCATATCTAACTCCTTAGTTCCAAGGTCCCAAATACCGCGTATATTTTTCAGGGTCAGCAAAAAGCCCGTTAATGGTAATGGCGTGGACTGGACAGCGATTATAACAGCGCATGCAGGTGGTGCAGGTGGCCTGGAAGGTAAAGAC
>JAGLUM010000201.1 GCA_023134755.1 Fidelibacterota bacterium
AACACCCCGTTTTGCGAAACGCCATTCGGGCTTTAAAATAGTGTATTCCATTTCAATTACAGATATATCATCAAGACTCTCAAAAGAAGCTTTTCCAAAGATAATATTTTCTTTTTCAGGAATAATTTTAATACTAATGGGAAAATGAGCCAGTTCGGCGATCATGTTAATGATCTCGCCCAAAGAAAAAACATCAGAACTAAAGATGACGTTATCAATGCCGCGAGTTTTTATCAGCAAGGTTAGATCCTGAATACTCCCGATTGTTTTAGGATGACTTAAATCTTTGTCCGCAAATCCCACAAAGAGATATCCAAGCTCTGGGTGTTGACCCAAAATAGCGGCGATGCGGAGACCTTCTTCACCCGCTCCGATAACCAAAGTACGCCGGGCATTTTCTGAATGCCGCCGAAAATGTTTTGAGCGAATGCGGGATGCGATAATTCGCCAGCCCGGAAGCAAAATAAGTATAAAAACAAATGAGATCAAAAAAATCAGTCGGGATTGTGCAACGCGCAAAAAGAAAAAAGTAAAAAAACCATTTAGAATAAATGCTGGGAATAAATTGGCAGCGGTTCGGACAAAATCATAATGTTTTGATCGACGGTAAGAGCCGCCGATTCCTTGAAACAAAAGATATATGGCAGTATATCCAACCAAAACGGGAAAAAAGTGCCGCAATTCCGGCAGAAAATCTATATGCGGAAAACGGATAGCAACAACCGCAACCAAGGAAAGAATAATTAACAGGGTATCAAATAGTGGCATCCGCACGGTAAGAAACGCTTTGCCCAAAAATTTAACAACTAAATGGAATACAATTCCAAGGCGGAAAAACAATGTTGAAAAAAAAGAATAAAGGGGTGAAAAATGTTTTCGGGAAAAAATATCCATGGCTTTGTAAAACGCCAATAGACTGTCAAATGGAGCTAATTTGGAGCTTTCCCCTTTGTAGTGTATAATGGTTGTATCAGACACATAATATACTTGTTTTCCGGCAAGTTGAACCCGGCGGCACAGATCAAGATCTTCCCCGTACATAAAGAAATCTTCATCAAACCCACCCAGTTCATGGATAATTCCTCCGCGGCAAAACATAAAGGAACCACTGACCGCATCTACGGCATAGCTTTGATCGGGGTCTAGATAAGTAAGATTATATTTCCCAAAGATCTTACTCTTTGGAAAAAACGTGCTAAATCCAAGAAATTTTGGAAGTGCGACGGCAGGAGAGGGAAAACTACGCCGGCAGGCAAGCTGTAGCGAGCCGTCGGAATTAAGAATTTTAGGGCCACAAATACCAACAGATTCATTTGCATTCATAAAGTCAAACAAAACGTGGAGAGTATTTTCTTCAATAAGAGTGTCCGGATTTAAAAAAAGGACATACTTTCCGCGGGATTTTTTAAGAGCTTGATTGTTTGCCTTTCCAAAACCGAGATTTTTTTTATTTCCGATAAAAGAAATATTCGGGAATTCACGCCTCATCATTTCCGAGGTGCCATCAATAGAATTATTATCAACTACAAATATTTCCACATTAAGCCCCTGAGATGCTTTTTGCACGGAATGGATACAGTGCTGTAAAAAAGTTTTTACATTATAGCTTACGATTATTATTGAAATATCAGCTGTTGTCATGTGGGGTTGAAACGGTTTTTATTTTTCCCAATAAATTCCAGAAGACAAGCCGCCAGACCATCCATACGGCTTCGTAGACAATATTTCTAGACATTTTAGACTGCCCGATAGTTCGGTCAATAAAAACGATAGATTGTTCAAAGCTGGTAAAACCGGCTTTCCAGGCTCGGTAATTCATCTCAATCTGAAACGAATATCCCCGGGACTTTATCGCGTCGAGGTCGATGGTTGCCAAAACCTTGCGATTCCAGCATTTAAATCCCGCGGTGCTATCTTTAATGGGCAATCCGGTCACAATTTTGGTATATACATTTGCGCCTTTACTGAGAATCAGCCGGCGTAACGGCCAGTTAACTACATTAATACCGGAAACATAACGCGAACCAATTATCCAGTCATACTCTTTTATTTTTTCAAAAAATATTCTCAAATCCTTTGGATTATGTGAAAAATCCGCATCCATTTGAGCAATATAGTCATATCCATGTTTCAGACCATACTTAAAGCCCATAATATATGCTGTTCCAAGACCCAATTTCCCCTCCCGTTCAATCAGCAAAAGATTGGGGATCTCTTTTCGAAACGAGCTAATAATTTTTCCGGTCCCATCCGGAGAATTATCATCAATAAATAAAATATCTAAATCCGGAATTTTCAGCGATTGGATTTTACTGATCAATTTACTAATGTTTGCCTTTTCGTTATAGGTGGGAATAATGACTAATTTTTTCATGCCGTTACTTTCATTATTTATGTTCAAGTCCAAAGGGGTATATAATTGTTCGGATGGTTTGACCCATGCGAAGTGTATTGATTCCGTCGTTAATGTGATCCAGATCAAATCGCTTTGTTACCATATTATCCAGAGATATTTTATCGTCTTCAAGCAACTGAATAATTTCGGGTATCTTGCGCCGCGGAGCGCCGGCAGCACCAATTAACGAGATCTCGTTTTTAATGATACGACCAATCAAAAACGGCAATGCGTTATCTGTGTATCCGCATAGCACCAGCCTGCCGCCCTTTTTGAGTGAATTCATCGACTGTAGCAGAGTACGCGGTGCACCGATAGTCTCGATCACAATATCCGCTTTTTCTCCGAGGGTTTCCAGCACAGCTTCTTCACAGATATCAGCCTTGTTGGAATTTAAAATACCATCAGCACCAAAACGTTTTGCTTGTTCCAACTTCCAGTCAAAGATATCCACCATGTAAACCAGGGCACCCCGAAGTTTTGCCATTTGGAGAATGCTCAGGCCAAACCCGCCGCAACCGAAAATAACAACCTTTTCTCCCGCCCGAATATTAATGCGGTCAAATACAACATGATATGCGCCAACCAGCAAATTAGCGATCAGGCTGCCTTCTTCAAAAGAATATTCGTACGGTAGTCTGTATGGATGAAAAGCAGGAACAACAATATATTCTGCGAAGCCTCCGTTACAGTCAATTCCGATGTGTTTCATATCTTCACAATGCGTTTCATTCCAGGATTTGCAGGCAAGGCATTGATTACATGTAATGATAGCAGGAACTATCACCCGTTCGCCGGATTTGAACTTTTTTACATCCTTGCCGACTTCCTCAATAATGCCCGCAAGCTCATGCCCGAGAATAATCGGCGGATTCATATTCGGAGCTAATCCCTGATCAATAAACTGCATATCTGTATGGCTGATCGAACAGGTTTGAATCGCAATTTTTACATCATGTGGACCCACGACAGGTGTTGCCACATTTTCGATGGTCAAAGGCTCATATGAATGATGAAAAACGGCAGCGCGCATGTTTTCCTTTCGTTAAATTGACCAAGGAATATAATTATTTTTGGGTGCATAACAAAGAGAATGCCCTATAAAAAAATCTCAATGTATTTGCAAACATAAAACTGTTTTACAATGCTGTATTTATTAATTATATTTATTAAAGAAAAATTATTTTGGACTTTGCATTGCGGTAAAATATTAACCCGGGTGGATATATGGAAAACATAAGTATTCTCATAGTTGAAGATGACATGATCAGTCGTGAATATCTATATGAAATTTTACACGGGAAAAATATAAATATTCTAATGGCAACAACAGGGAAAGAAGCTATTGAAGTTTGTCGGAATAATCTGCAGATTGATATAGTTTTAATGGATATCAAAATGCCCGAGTTGGATGGTCTGGAAGCAACAAAAGAAATAAAAGCTTTTCGCCCCGACTTGCCGATTATTGCACAAACAGCTTACGCACTTAATGGAGAACGTGTTACCATTCTCAAATCCGGATGTGATGATTATTTATCAAAACCTATTTATAGAGAGGATTTACTGGCAATCATTCAGAAGCACGTTTATGCCCACAAAGGACTTGGATCAATATAAATAGATTGCACAAAGCATCTACCTCACAGGGATGCTCATTTTGTTCTACCAAATCACAAGTAAAATTATAATTTCAATATTTATAACCATATCATTCACCGGAGATATTATGGCTAACAACAAAACCGACAAACCCTTGACCCTGGAAGAAAAGCGGGTCATTATTAATAAGGAGACAGAAGTACCATTTAGCGGAGATTTACTGCATGAAAAACGCGAAGGAACTTTTGTTTGCCGCCAATGTGGTTCTTCTTTGTACTACTCTATCGACAAATTTAATTCAAACTGCGGCTGGCCAAGCTTCGACGACGAGATAGCAGGCAAGATACTGCGCGTTCCGGATGCCGACGGCCGCCGGACAGAAATTATGTGTGCTAATTGTAAGGGGCATTTGGGACACGTCTTTTTAGGGGAGGGCTTTACGGAAAAAAATACACGGCATTGTGTTAACGCCATCTCCATGAATTTTATCCCTGGTCCGCTCGAACGTAGCGAAAAAGCCGTATTTGCCGGTGGTTGTTTTTGGGGTGTTGAATATTACATGGAACAAATTGACGGTGTAAAAGATGTTATATCCGGCTATACCGGCGGGCGAATAAAAAACCCCAACTATGAAGATGTTTCTCGCGGAAATACCGGCCATTATGAAGCAGTGGAAATTACTTACGATCCCAATATTGTTGATTTTGAAATCTTGGCTAAAACCTTTTTTGAGATTCATGATCCCACACAAAAAAACGGACAGGGTCCTGATATCGGGAAACAGTACCGCTCTGCCATTTTTTATCAAAACGCAGAACAAAAAGCAGTTACAGAGAAACTTATTAGCGAACTGAAAAACAAAGGTTATAAAATAGCCACTAGCGTATTTCCGTCTGCAGAATTTTTTCCAGCCGAAACATATCATCAGAATTATTATAAGCGCAGGAGCGCATTACCATATTGTCATGCTCACGTTAAACGGTTTTAAGCTATATTCGTAGTAAATTCGGTTTGCTTTCTCATTTCATCTTCTTTCTTTTTTTATTAGATTCTTCTGATTAAGTATAAGGACGTGTTTATGAAAAAAGGTTTTATTCTAGCCCTGCTTTGTTTAATGCTATTCGGTGGTGTTCTTCTATATGCAGATGATCCGATCGTTCGCGTACGTATTATATATACGTTAGACGAAATTATATTGGAATCCGATTCTAAGATCAGCATCTATGATCAGGATGATGAACATGAACAATTACGAGGTAAAAACACCTTTTTTGTTATGCTGGATCAGGGTGATTTGGTCTTACGCGGTGAAAACAATAAACTTCTACGACGAGGGAGCTCATTATTGATAAAAAATCATGACGCGAACAGCTCGATCAAGATTAAACAGGTACCTTACGGCATTGGTTGGTGGTGGGCCGGAGCAGAAGATCGGTCTTACCAGGGAAGTCTGGAGTTTTATATTAACGAAAACAATCAGATTGATGTCGTCAACGTATTGGATATTGAAACCTATTTATACGGCGTTGTACCTTCCGAGATCGGTGTGACGGCACCAATAGAAGCACTGAAAGCACAAGCAGTATGCGCGCGTTCAGAAGCTATGGTAGGATTGCGGACCGGAAAATATGCCGGACCACACCACACGCTGACAGCTGATGTGATGTGTCAGGTTTACAGTGGCAACGGAAAGACGAATAATGCCGTTCGCAACGCAGTTAACGCCACCAAAGGGGAAGTGCTTGTATATCACGATACGATTATCAGCGCGTATTATGCATCCAATTGCGGTGGACATTCCGAGAATATTGAAAATGTATGGCCGGAAAGATCAACACATAAAGTATACTGGAGCGGACGTCCGGATATGGATGAAAAAATGTCACTTGATTTAACCCAAGCGGATGATATTCGCACGTGGATAGAAAGTGAACCTGATTCTTGGTGTAAACCTAGTAATATTACTCCCGAGTGGAGCAAAAAATACTTTCGCTGGCAACGCAGTATAACTCCAGAAATCCTAAGTACTGCTGTGGCAGAACAATACAGAGATATTGGGCGCATCTATGA
>JAGLUM010000202.1 GCA_023134755.1 Fidelibacterota bacterium
ATCTGATTAACATAATCAAGATTTACACCCACATAGGTTTGTTCTTCATTAAAATAAATAGCAAGGGGTTCACCGTCACGCTCAATTGGAAAACCATTAATTATATAATTGAATTGTGGTCTCCAGGCATTACGGAAAACGACTTCGCCATCAGTGTGTGCATATACCGCTGAACTATCCCACCATTTTGTCCAGTCATTTCCAAAATACGGATCATTTAATTCACGTGCATAGTGGAAATAACTTACTTTTACATCAAAATAAGATGTCGGTGAAAACAACTTGGTTGCTTTTGCCGAAATCATTGTGGTAGGTGTTGTATAAAAGTATGTCCTTTTGTTCAGCGTATTTAACATTACCGGCGCTTGATATGTTCTGTCATATTTCGTGAAATCATGCATCACATCAAAGCGCAGACGAACCGGTAAATCAATAGTTACAGATCCGTTAATGGCATATGTCATCTGGCTGCTGCGAGGGGTAAATCCATCGGGATAGATAAGATCTATAGTATCCTTGTTTGTGGCATCAGTCGGATTGTTGTTGATCTTATCGGTAAACGAAAATCCTTCACTGAAGCGTACTTCAGAATCTTTCTTATCGTCATACTGAGCGGCAAGGAAGAATTTTACTTTATTACCAATCGGACCACCGATAGTAGCTATGGCAACATTATGTCCATAGTTATGAGTTCCCAAAACTTTTTTACCCAGTTCGGGGTCGCGGAATCCATCTGTATGAAGTTCCAATGATCCATTGAACTTAGAGCCTCCGCTTTTAATTTCTGCCTTCACGATACCGGCATTTGCATTACCCATGTCAGCAGTATATCCACCGGCAAATACCTGAATTTCTTCAATAGCATCATGAATGATCGTCATCACATTGGCATTAGTTGTTGGCTTCGATGTGGAAACACCGCCAACATAAAATTTAACCTCGTGAGGGCGACCGCCGCGAATGTGAATAACCCCATCCTGGGCTATCACACCCGCCATACTGGCAATTACATTTGCAACACCACGAACCGGAACATTTTCCAGCTCATCTGATGTTATCATGGAAACACTTGATGTTACACTTTTTTCGAACAGTTTACGCTCTGCGATAACGGTCACTTCCTGACCCGCTATAACAGACTCTTCAAGTCCGAAATTTAATTCCGCCGTAACACCTGAAAGAACACGAACTTTTTGAATCGTGAGCTTTTTGTGTGAGATGATCGACGCGGAAACATCATAGGTTCCAACCGGGACATTCAAGATAATAAATGAACCGTCAGCATCTGCTGCCGCTCCCAGAACTGTTCCCTCTATGAGAACATTGGTTCCCGCAAGGGGTTCATTTGTCTCGATGTCCGTTACTACCCCAACAATCTTACCTGTCGCCTGCGCAAATACACAGATTGGTAAAATCATAAGAATAG
>JAGLUM010000203.1 GCA_023134755.1 Fidelibacterota bacterium
GGTCCACGCCCAGTGTCCGGTAGTTGCTTTGAATCCCCTCTTTCAGAGCTTTGCGCACAAAAATACCGCCGATCAACTGCGGACCGATCCCTGCGATCCGGCGTTTGGATCCCGCGATCAGGGCGGCGATCTTGTGGATCTTTTCTTCCAATCGTGTTTTGGCATGCAGGCGTTTGTCCAGAGATTTAATATGAATCGACGAACGGGGAGTAGTAATATTGTTGAACATTTTTACATTGTAGTACGAATCAATCTCGCGGCCCAAGGCTTTTTTCTCGGCGAAATAACCCAGAGCATTCACGTAGCCGTAGGTCGCGATCACGCTCAGATGGATATTCCCGGGGATGATCGCCTGTGTTTTTTCGATCACGATCCGTGGAACATGCACGCCATAGACGGGATGCGCCAAAAGGAAGGTATCGTATTGATAGCGGTCAAAGGGAAAGTTCTTTTCCAGGTTGATCAAATCCACGAGCGCGCCACCAACCTCAAGCTGGGATGCGAGCGTTTCGGCTAGCCACTTTGTGTTGCCGGTGCCGCTGAAATAAAGAAGTGCGATATTCATATGATTTTCATTATTGTGTTATTGAAGAAAATATAGCATGAAAAATGATAAAAGACAAAAGCACAAAGATAAAAAAATGTAACGCGTGACTCATGAAGACCTCTCGCACTTGTCCGGCGTAGCCCCGATGGTTCGGGGCGAAGTCGGAAAGGCACAAAGAACCACAAAAACACAAATAATAATAAATAACAATATCATCCTGAACTTGCCTGCCAGCCGAAGGCCTACTACGCCAGAGTAGCTTTGGCTACGTAGGCTGTGCTTTAGCATAGGTGAATCCATTGTCAATTAATATCCCTGGGCTTGTTTTAGAGCTTAAAGAAACTTACTTTTGAAAAAATAAGATTTATTGCAATAATCATTTAATAAAAACGTTGTTTAATATGACAGCAGGTTAAAGCGGAGAATTAATGATCAGCGATCGAATCGAAAAACTTTACAGAGAAGAGAAATCAAAAATGATCTCTTATGTAAGGTCGCACATGGATGACCGCACCCGGGACGCGGAGGATATCGTGCAGGATGTAATGCTGAAAATGTTCTATGTCGTTAACCTGGATAAGAAGATCGAGAATTTGGCTGCCTATGCGTGGCAAAGCCTGAAGAATCTGGTCATTGACAATCTGCGTAGAAGTATTTCGCGTAATGTTGGAAATGATGATCCCGATTACGAATCTTTGCCATCAACAGATGATTCGCCGGAGGATTGCATACTGCGGGAGCATTTTTCGGAGTATCTGGATCAGGCTTTGAATCAGTTGAAACCCTCCGAACGGGCGATCTGGATCGCAACGGAGATTGAATGTAAATCCTTTCAGATGCTGTCCGAGATATGGGAAGAACCCATGGGAACCTTACTGTCGCGCAAGTACCGGGCCGAAAAAAAGATCTTAAATACCTTGAACACATTATACAAGGAGTCTTAAAATGAGATGTGATAATGAACATGGATGTCCTAAAGGACTTAAAATAGCCGGTTGGGTCGTGCTGGGCATTGCCTTTGCTTTCTTACTGGGTTTTGTGGTCAAATGGCTGTGGAACGCTTTGATGCCGGAATTCTTCGGATTGAGTGAAGTCACTTACTGGCAGGGAGTCGGTCTGGTCGTTCTTGCTCGTATCCTTTTTGGCGGTATGCACAGCGGCGGTGACAGCGATAAAGGTCCGCATAGAAAGAGAAAAATACATGAACATCTTTCTACTTCTGATCATGTAAAAGACTGGCATTTTTACGATGAATGGTGGCAATCCGAAGGAGAAAAATCCTTCCGGGAGTTTGCATCCCAAGAACGGGAGAATGAAGATCAGAAAAATGATAAGCAGGAATAAATTGCGATCATTGTGAAATAAGAAAAGGGCAGTTAATCTGCCCTTTTTTGCTTGCCCTCCGAAGCCTTGGCAAAGGAGGGTTTAACTCCTGCAAGGTTGGGGGTGCGAAGCAGCGGTGAAATAATGTTATGGGGTTCTTTTTACCAAGCTTCGCTACTTCATGCTTCCGTCTACGTTCCGACATAAATCGGGACTACGCCGGACAAGTCACCCGGCAAGCAAGTTTGGAATGACAGTTTTAATTTTATTTTGTTGTTTATAATGGATTTTTGAAAGTTTTACCAGTTACCAG